>NZ_JBKGFN010000004.1:0-242692 GCF_046521305.1 Oceanisphaera submarina
CATCAAGCTCGCCCGGCGTGCTCATCGGATCAGGGGCCGGCCGACAACCCGCTGCTACATCCGTGCTGTATTCGAATACGATGCCGTTAAAGGCTCGGCGCTATCTCTTCTTTTTCCAACTGCAATTTTAGTTCGGCGACGCCGTCTTCCAACTTTACCTTGACCTTGAATCCCAGCTTGCGCGCCAGGGTTATCATGCCTCGGTTCGAGGGCATGGTCATGCCGCTCAGGCTATGCAGACCGCGGGCTTGGGCATAGTGGATGATCTTCTCCATCAGCAACCGACCCAGGCCGACGCCTTTGAGATCAGAACGCACCAGGACTGCGAACTCGGCGTCGTCGTTGTCCGGATCGGATATGGCTCGCACGACGGCGAGAATATCACCGTTCTCGGCAATGGCCACGAAGGCCATTTCCCGGTCATAGTCGATCTGCGTCATGTGGGCCAGCTCTTCATGTCCGATCACCACATCGGCAAAGAAGCGTTTATAGCGGTCTTCATCGGAGACATGGCCGACAAAGTCTCTATGGGCGGGCTCATCTTCCGGCAATATCGGTCGAAGTATTATGGTGCAGCCATCCTTGAGCTGTGCCCTTTCTTCCCATTCCTTGGGGTAAGGCCGGATGGCCAGTCGGGCCTGACCATCGCCCTCGAAGGGCTCGAGTTTCATGCTGACATCGAGGGCGATAAGCTCCTTGCCGGTGGCCAGCAACGGATGAATATCGAGTCGGGTGATTTCGGGATGATTGATGATCAGATGAGACACCTTGGTCAGCACCCGGCAGAGGGCTTCCATATCCAGTGATTGCTGCGAACGGTTGGCCCTGACCTTGCCGCTCTTAAGCGCATGAATCACCAGATAGCGGGCCAGGGTCATGTTAAGCGGTAGCAGGGCCACCGCGGCCTGCTCTTCGCCTTCCCAGTCGATGCCGCCATCGCCCAGCAGGACCACGGGGCCAAACACAGGATCCGAGCGCACGGCAATGTGTAGTTCCTGGGATCCGGCCCGGCGGGCCATGCGTTGTACCATGAGGCCGTGAATGCGGGCGCCGGGATAAGCCTGCCGTACCCGGTCCAGAATGGCATCGGCGGCCTGGGCCACTTCTGTGGCCGAGCGCAGATTGAGTACCACGCCGGACACGTCGGATTTATGCATGATATCCGGAGATCGCAGCTTGATCGCTACTGGGTAACCGATTTGTTCGGCAATGTGAGCCGCTTCTGTGCTATCGGAAGCAATCCAGGTGGACAGGGTATGAATGCCGTAGGCTGCCATCAGCCGACTGACTTCATGGGTGTCGAGTTGAGTGACTCCCTGATCAAAGGCTTCTCTGATAAGTAACCTCACCGTTGCGCTGTCGCTGGGCATATCGGAGATGGACACAGGGGTTTCCATCAGTTGCTTCTGGTTGCGACGATACTCCACCAGGTGCATGAAGGCTCCGGCGGCGCTTTCCGGGGTGCGATAGGTGGGGATGCCTGCATCGGTAAAGCAGCGGCGGGCCTCGAACACGCTGGTTTCCCCGGACCAGTTGGTCAGAATATTGAATCGACGGGCGCGAGGATTCTCCCGGAGGATATGGATGATCTCTTTGGCCACCCGGGTGCTGGACACGCTGGCGGAGGGCGCATGCATGATCAGGATGGCGTCGCAGTCGTCGCTGTCGAGCAGGACTTTCAGGCTGTCGATGTAGCGCGCTACCGGCGCGTCGCCGACAATATCGATGGGGTTGGTCCGGGACCAGGCCGGCGGTAGTACCTTGTTCAGCGCCTCTCTCGTATTTTCGCTCAGGCTGGCCAGCTTGCCGCCCCGGGCCAGCAGGGTATCTATGGCCATGATGGCCGGGCCGCCGCCGTTGGTGAGGATCACCAGCCGCTCGCCGCGCAGGCTCTGGGCATGGTTGAGGGTTTCTACCGCAGCAAACAAATCGTGGGTGTCTCTTACCCGCAGCATGCCGGCCCGGCGAATGGCGGCGTCGTAGGCCGCGTCCATGCCCACATCGCCGCCGGTATGCAGGTGACCCAGCTGGGCGCCGATCCGGGTTTTTCCGCTTTTGACCACCAGCACCGCCTTGTTGCGGGAAGCGGTTCGCGCCGCCGACATGAAGGCGCGGGCATCCTGCACCGCATCCATATACAGCAGAATGGCGCTGGTATGTCTGTCTCGCGCCAGGTAGTCGAGCAACTGGGCGAAGTCGATGTCGCAGGCGTCCCCCAGAGAAATGAAGTGTGAAAAACCGATATCGTTGTGGCGAGCCCAATCCAGAATGGTGGAGCACACCGCTGCCGATTGGGAAACAAAGGCAATTCGGCCCGGTTTCGCCGGAAAGGGCGCAAAACTGACATTCAGACCCAGGTGCGGCAGTATTATTCCCATGCTGTTGGGGCCGAGCAGGCGCATTTTATGTTCGCGCGCGCTGGTTTTCATTTGCTCCAGCTGATCGGAGGTGGTTCCTGCGGCCAGGACAATGGCGGCTTTACAGCCTTTTCGGCCAAGCTGGTCGATAATGCCCGGATTCTTGCCGGCCGGCGTGCAGATAATGGCCAGATCGGGCACCCGTGGCAGGCTCTGGATATCGGGATAGGCCATGACTCCGGCCACGGCCTCGTATTTGGGATTAACGGGCATGACAGGGCCGCTGAAATTGCCGGCCAGTAGATTTTTCATCACCAGCTTGCCGGCGCCATCGTCCCGATGAGAAGCGCCGATCACGGCGATGCTGGCGGGCCGGAAGAGAGCATCAAGTCCTTTCAGCGGCATGGGGTCTCCTTGAATACGGGATGGCAGGATTTGACTGGTTGTAGCATATTATCAGCCTGCGAGCTTTTTTATGTTAATCACCGACAATTCCGGCTGAGGTATAAAATGGAACTCTGGTTGTTGTTTATTCCCGCCTGTCTGGCCCTGAATCTAACACCGGGACCGGATATCTTCTTTGTGCTGTCGCAAGCCCTGGGCGAGCGCCGTTTTGCCGGTATCTGGGCGGCAATGGGGCTGGGTGTCGCTTATCTGGGGCATACTCTGCTGGCGGTGGTGGGGTTGTCGGCGCTGGTGATGCAGTCGGCGACCGCCTTCATGGTGATCAAGTACCTGGGGGCGGCTTATCTGCTGTATCTGGGCTGGACCAGCCTGCGCAGCGCTGCCGCGATGCCGTTGCCCCGGGCGCACAACAACGGCAGCATCGGCCGTATTTTCTATCGTGGCCTCATGGTCGGCTTGCTGAATCCCAAGGTGGCGCTGTTCTTTCTCGCCTTTCTGCCCCAGTTTATCAGCCAGGAGTCAGGCTCTGTACCCACGCAACTGCTGCAACTGGGGTTGGTGTTTACCCTGACCGCTACTCTCTGCAACGGCGCCTATGGCCTGCTTGGCCAGCGACTGAAACGGGGCTTGCAGGGGCGGGAGCGGGTGTCGGTTTACCTTAATCGGATCTCGGGTGGGCTCATGATGGCATTGGGCGCTCGTTTGGCGCTGGTGCAGCAATAAGCTATCGAGACCATGGGTGTCATCGGGTAAAATGATTTTCATGCCTTACCTACGCATAGCTTTCAAGGATTAATGATGCAATTTCCGACCATAGAGGACTTTGTCGGCAACACCCCTTTGGTGCGCCTGCAGCGCTTGGCCAGCCACACCAACAGTCAGGTGCTGGTGAAGCTGGAAGGCAACAACCCGGCCGGCTCGGTAAAAGACAGACCGGCCCTGAACATGATCCGTCAGGCCGAGGCGAGAGGGGATATCAAACCCGGCGACACCCTGATCGAAGCCACCAGCGGCAATACCGGCATCGCCCTGGCGATGGCGGCGGCGATCAAGGGCTATCGCATGGTGCTCATCATGCCCGACAACGCCACCGAGGAACGCAAGGCCTCCATGCTGGCCTATGGTGCCGAGCTGATTTTGGTGAGCAAGGAAGAAGGAATGGAGGGCGCCCGGGATCTGGCAGACAAGATGGCGGCCGACGGCAAGGGCGTGATCCTCGATCAGTTCAACAATCCGGACAACCCGGAAGCGCACCTGCTGACCACGGGGCCCGAGATCTGGCAGCAGACCGAAGGTCGAGTTACCCATTTCGTGTCCAGCATGGGCACGACCGGCACCATAATGGGCGTGTCCCAGTATCTCAAGCAGCAGAATACGGATGTGCAGATAGTCGGCCTGCAACCCTGCGAAGGCAGCCATATTCCGGGCATTCGCCGCTGGCCCGAGGCCTATCTGCCGGGCATTTTCGAAAAAAGCCGGGTCGATCAGGTACTGGATATCAGCGAAGAAGAAGCGGTGGCTGTCATGCTGAAGCTGGCGAAAGAAGAAGGTCTCTTCTGTGGTGTCAGCTCCGGCGGCGCCGTGGCCGGTGCGCTCAGGCTGGCGGAGCAGGTCGATAACGGCATCATAGTCGCCATCATCTGCGACCGGGGCGACCGCTACCTGTCATCCGGGGTGTTTAACCAAGCCTGACGGTAGCGGTAAGCTGTCAGCTATAAGCCGTAAGTTACCCGAGTGGCCTGCGGCTTCTGTTACAGCAGAGATACTTGCAGCTGATTGTGGATTAACCGAAATAAGCAGGCACCTACAGGTGCCTGTTGTTTTACTTATCGCTTACGGCTTAACGCTTCCAGCCTGGTTTCAAGCCGTTAACGCCAGACTTTCTTCGGTTACCTGTTGATCGCCCACATAGAGGCGGCCGCCCTGGCTGCCCAGATAAAGAGTCTGACCGCGGCGGGCCTGTTCCAGTTGCTGGCGAGGCAGCTCGGCTTCCAGCAGTTGGCCCGGCCAGTCCTGAGGTTCCAGCTCCAGCCGCAGCAGGGCACCGCGTGGATTGACATCGGTCACCACGACCGGCAGCGGATGCTTGGCATCGGCCTTGGCGCGCAGACTGATCTCGTGTGGCCGCAGGTACCAGCTGGCCTTGCCTTGTTTATGGCTGGCCACCGGCAGTTGCAGCGGATAATGCCCTACCTTGAAGCGGCTGCCGTGCAGCTCGCCGTCAATCTGATTCACCTCACCGAGAAACTCCAGCACGAAGCGGCTGGCCGGCTGCTGCCAGATGTCGTCCGGGCTGCCGATCTGCTCGACCTTGCCCTGACTCATCACCACCACCTGATCCGACACATCCAGTGCCTCTTCCTGATCGTGGGTCACGAAGATGCTGGTGAAATGCAGTTCGTCATGCAGTCGGCGCAGCCAGCGGCGCAGTTCCTTGCGTACCTGGGCGTCGAGCGCGCCGAAGGGTTCGTCCAGCAGCAGCACGCGCGGTTCTACCGCCAAGGAGCGGGCCAGGGCCACGCGCTGACGCTGACCGCCAGACAGCTGCGCCGGAAAACGATCGGCCACATGGGACAGCTGAATCATCTCCAGCAAGTCGCCAACGCGGCGCTTGATGTCGGCTCTGGAGGGGCGCTCGGCCTTCGACATTATGGTCAGTCCAAAGGCGATGTTGTCGAACACCGTCATGTGGCGAAACAGCGCATAATTCTGAAACACGAAACCGACCTTGCGATCCCGGGCGTGCAAGTCGGTTACATCGCTACCATTGAAGCGAATACGGCCGCCGTTGGCGTGTTCCAGCCCGGCGATGATGCGCAGCAGCGTGGTCTTGCCCGAGCCGGAGGGACCCAGCAGTCCCACCAGCTGACCGCTGGGCAGGTCGAGGTTGATGTCCTGCAACACCCGGGTTTTGCCGAAGGACTTGTGAATACCCTCAATCTGAATACTCATGCGGTCTTACTCCTGTGCTTCGGCGCTGTGCAGGCGCCACTCGAGATAGGATTTGAACAACAAGGTGAGCACTGCCATCAGCGTCAGCAGGGCGGCGGCGGTAAAGGCACCGACCGCGTTATAGTCCTGATGCAGTAGCTCGACGTGCAGCGACAGCGTATTGGTTTCGCCGCGAATACCGCCGGATACCACCGACACGGCACCGAATTCACCCACCGCCCGGGCATTGGTGAGGATCACCCCGTACAGCAGCGCCCAGCGAATATTGGGCAGGGTGATTTTGCGAAACAGTTGCCAGCCGCTGGCTCCCAGCAGCACGGCGGCTTCTTCCGAATCGGTGCCCTGGCTGCTCATCAGCGGCACCAGCTCACGCACCATGAAGGGACAGGTGACGAACACCGTGACCATGACAATGCCGGGCCAGGCAAACATCAGCTGGATGTCGACTCCGTCGAGCCAGCCGCCCACCGGGCCATTGACGCCGTACATCAGCAGATAGAGCAAGCCGGCCACTACCGGCGATACGGCGAAGGGTACGTCCATCAGGGTCAGCAGCAGCTGACGACCGCGAAACTGAAAACGGGTGACCAGCCAGGCCAGCAGGGTGCCGAACACCAGGTTGATGGGCACGGTGAGCGCCGCCACCAGCAGGGTCAGGCCGATGGCGTGCAGCATGTCCGACTCGTTCAGGTTGTCCAGCACACCGCCCACCCCGGCGGCGAAGGCGCCGGCAATAATGGCCAGCAGCGGTACCACCAGCAAGAGCAGGGTCAACAGCACGCCGGTGCCAATCAGCAACCAGCGCCCCCAGGGACGGGATGTCTTCAGTGCAAGTGTCTGTTCCATCAGCTGTTGCCTCGTACTCGGCGCATAAAGCGGCTTTGGATACCGTTGATCAGGAACAGCAGCACGAAAGAGGCCAGTAATATGATGCTGGCAATGGCACTGGCGGCGGCATAATCGAATTCCTGCAGCTTGATGAAAATCATCAGCGAGGTAATTTCGGTTTGCCAGGGCATGTTGCCGGCAATAAAGATAACGGCGCCAAATTCTCCCAGGCTGCGGGTAAACGACAGCGCGGTGCCGGTGATTAACGCGGGTTTCAGCTCGGGTAACACTACCCGACTAAAGGCCTGCCAGGGGCTGGCCCCCAGGGTGGCGGCCGCTTCTTCGTATTCCGGACCCAGGTCTTCCAGCACCGGCTGCACGGTACGCACCACAAAGGGCACGCTGGTAAATACCATGGCGATGACGATGCCTATCCAGGTGTAAGACACCTTGATACCCAGCTCGGCCAGCCATCCGCCGTACCAGCCATTGGTGGCAAACAGCGAGGCCAGGGTCAGACCGGCCACCGCGGTGGGCAGGGCAAAGGGCAAGTCCATCAGGCCGTCGAGCAGGGCCCGGCCCGGAAATCGATAGCGTGTCAGAATCCAGGCCATCAGCAGGCCAAAGACCATGTTGAACAGGCTGGCGGCGGCGGCGGCGCCGAGGGTGACCTTGTAGGTAGCAACCACCCGCGGGTCGCTTATTACCTGCCAGTACTGCGACCAGCCCATCTGGCTGGTGTTGAGTATCAGCCCGGTGAGCGGCAGCAGTATGATCAGGCTGACGAACAGCAGGCTGGTACCCAGACTGAGGGTAAAGCCCGGTAGTACCCGTTTGGATGAACCCAGCAGCGCCGCCATGACTTAGCGTCCCTGTGCCTGCAGTTGATCCAGGCTGCCACCGTTGGCGAAGTGGGCGTCCATGGCCTCTTCCCAACTGCCGAAGATGTCTTCTACCTTGAACAGCTCGGTGGCGGGGAATTTGTCTGCCACTTCGGCGGCGACGGTTTCGTTATGTACCCGGTAGTAGTAACCGGCCAGAATGCGCTGGGCTTCGGGCGTGTATAAAAACTCCAGATAGGCTCTGGCCTGATCGGCGGTGCCGTTACGCTCCACGTTGCGGTCAATCCAGGTTACCGGGAACTCGGCCAGCACGTCTACCGGCGGTACCACCACCTGATAACCCGCTTCCGGGTTCAGTGCGCTGATGTTGTTCACTTCCGACTCGAAGGTGATCAGTACATCACCGATGCCACGTTCCACAAAGGTGGTGGTGGCGCCACGGCCGCCGGTGTCGAATACCGCCACCTGCTTGATCAGCTTGCCCATGTGCTCGCGAATCTTGTCTTCATCGCCGTTGAATTGCTTGTGGGCGGCGCCCCAGGCGGCCAGATAGGTATAACGGCCGTTACCGGAAGTCTTGGGGTTGGGGAACACCAGCTGTACGTCTTCCCGGGTCAGGTCGTCCCAGCTCTGGATATTCTTGGGGTTACCTTCACGCACCAGAAACGCCATGGTGGAGAAATAGGGCGAGCTGTCGTTGGGCAGACGGGCCTTCCAGTCGGCGGGGATCAGCTTGCCCTTCTGGTGCAGCACGTCCACGTCGGTGACCTGATTGTAGGTGACCACGTCGGCACGCAGGCCCTGCAGAATGGCTTGCGCCTGGCGGGAAGAGCCGGCGTGAGACTGTTTTATCTGCAGCTTTTCACCGGTTTTCTGCTCCCAGTGTTCGATGAACACCGGGTTGATGTCGGCAAACAACTCGCGGGCGATGTCGTAGCTGCTGTTGAGCAGTTCTTTTGCCTGAAGAGGGACGGCGGTGCTTAACCCAGCGGCAAACAGCAGGGTAGCCAGAAGAGATTTACGCATGAGGAACTCCAGGGACAATATAGATGATGACCCGAGTTTAATATTCTCATGAGATATTTAAACCAAGTTTGATAGTCTTTTAAGTAATATGAAAGCAAGAGTGGATCTATCGAGACCGACTAACAAAAAAAGGGCCTGCATATGCAGGCCCTTTTCACGTCAGCTTTTTACCGATGGGCCTTATTGCGGGGCGACCGGTGAAATCGGCTGTGCCGGCTTGGCGATCAGCGAGCGGGTATCTTCAATTGCTTCGGTAATGATCACCTGTACCGCCTGACCCAGCTCGTACAGCGGGGCCTTGTCCAGGTAAACCCGGCCATCGTCCCAGCTGCATTCCAGTCGATCCCGGTTGGCCAGGATCAGCGAAGAGGGCATGAACACCACGGCACCGTTTTCCTGCAGGCGCAGCTTGACGCCACCGCGACCGATGTCGATCACTTCGGCATCGAACACCTTGCCTTCGGCCACGGCCGGCTGCAGGTAACGCACATACAGCCAGTCGGCGATATCGCGCTCGGCCCGGCGATGCATGCGGCGTTGTTCGGACAGATGTACCGCCAGCTCGACGCTGGGAGCGTGCACTTCATGGGCCTGCTCGGCGAGGATGGCCTTGATCAGACGGTGGTTGACGATGTCGCCGTATTTACGAATCGGCGAGGTCCAGGTGGCGTAGGCGGTCAGGCCCAGGCCAAAATGCTCGCCCGGGGTGGCGCTCATGGCGGCAAATGACTGGTAACGACGAGTGCGACTGTCCAGATAGGTGGTGTCGCGTGCGTCCAGCCAGCGGCGCAGGGCACAGAAGCCTTCCAGGCTCGACAGGGTTTCCGGCTCGAAGGGGGCCTCATGGGTCTGTAGCAGCTCGACCAGGCCTTCCATTTTTTCACTGTCAAAACCGGCGTGCACGTTGAAGATACCGGTGCCGGCATGTTCGGTCAGCCAGCTACCACAAGACAGGTTGGCGGCGATCATCGCTTCTTCTACCATCTGGTTGGCGATGCGACGATGATCGACCAGAATGGCGGTGACGTTGCTGTCTTCGTCCAGTGCAAAGCGGTAATCGGGTCTGTCTTTGAACACGATAGCGTGCTCGCTGCGCCAGGCGCTGCGGGCATGGGTCAGGGCGGTCAGCTCACGCAACTGCTCGGCAATGACCTCGCTGCCGGGCTGCCAGTCGCCGATTTGCTCGACCCAGTCAGAGACCTGATCGTAGCTTAAGCGGGCCTGGGAGCGAATGCGGGCGGCGAAGAATTCGGCCTTGCCGGACACCTTGCCGTCAAAGTCGATAAGCAGACGGGCACAGAGGGCCGGACGCTCTACCCCTTCCTGCAGCGAACAGAGTTCGTCGGCCAGGGTGCGGGGCAGCATGGGAATGTTGCGGCCGGGCAGATAAACGGTAAAGGCGCGTTCGGCGGCGACGCGGTCCATTTCGCTGTCGTGGGCGACATAAGCGGTCGGATCGGCGATGGCAACGGTCAGTTCCCAGGCGTTATCCAGCTTCTTCACGCTCAGGGCATCATCCATATCCAGCGTGGATTCGCCATCGATGGTGAAGAAGGGCACCTCGGTAAGATCCTGACGCGGCAGTGTGTCTTCCAGCGTTTGCCATTCGGCTCTGTCTTCCGGAGCCTGATTGGCCAGCTTGTTGCGGGCCAGCACCACCCACCAGGGGGCGATGGGGTCCTCAACGCCGGCAATCACTTCTACCACGCTTGCGAAGAAACCGTTGTTGTCTTTCAGCGCGTGGCGGGTAAGTTCGCCCAGCACCCAGTCGCCTTCTTTCAGGCTTTTTTCGTCCAACCCCTTGATGGCGCGTGCCTTGATGGCATCTTTCATCAACGGATGATCGGGCACGATATTGAGCCGATCACGGAACCACTTCACCCGGGCCACAAAGCGGGTCACACCGGCCTCGATCAGGGTCTCGGGTTCAACCAGTTCGCGATCGTTTTCGGTACGCACCACGGCGGTAATGTGATCGCCATGCATCACTTTTTTCATGTGCGGCGGCGGAATAAAGAAGCTTTCTTTCTCGCTTACTTCGAGAAAACCAAAACCTTTGGAGGTGCCTTTCACGATGCCTTCTTTAATGGGAAGGGTTTCGCGGATCTGTTGCTTGAGCTGGGCCAGCAGGGGGTTGTTTTGAAACATAAGTAAAGACCTGTCGAAATATGCGCCTGACTATACGGATTTACCCCCCCGATGCCAAGGAAACCTTGGTGCTAGCCGTGGCGCTGGATCAGCCTGAGTCTGGCCATGTCGGGGCGGCCCTTATCGTCCATCCCCTGATCCAGCAGGTAGCGCAAACGGCCCAGTGCGGCCGGCCGGCCCGGATTCCACTGTTGCGAGAGGTGGGCCAGCTGGCGGCAGCCCAGGCCGCTTTCCAGGCTGTCGGCTAGCATCACCTCCAGCCCCTGTCGGCGGGCCTGCTCGATCAGCTGCCGACACAGCGCCAGCCCGCCCAGCTGGCTGGGTCTCAGCACCAAGGCCTTGAGTTCGTCGAATACGCAATAGTCGGTGCCGGCATAACGGGCGAGGTCGAAAGCCACCGGCCAGCCGTGTCGTTCGGCCAGTTGCTGGCCCGCATCCATGTCGGCGGCCGGGTCCAGCAGCCAGTCGACTCGTTCGCCGTCGATTCGCTGCCACAGGCCGGTCATTTGTTCCGGCGACAGCCGACCGCCCGCGTCCAGCACCAGCCGTAACGAAGGGGCCAGCAGGGTAAGCTCGCGCACCAGGCCTGCATCGTGTTGCACATCGCCGGTCAGGGTAAGCCAGGCTCGGCTCGGATGCTCCCGGCGGCAGCGCCAGGAGCGAATGATGGGGTCGCGGGCGCCTTCCAGCAGCGGCAGTGAAGACGCGGTGTCACCGTCCATTTCGCTTACTCCGGCCAGGGCGCAGTCCAGCCCGAACTGCACCGAGGGCAGGCGGGCGCCATGTTCTCGACCCTGGCTCAGCCGCCGGCAGGCGGCCAGCACATCCTGCTCGGCATCGACCAGCGATTCGCCGGGCAGGGGCGCGATTTCGCCCCAGTGGCCGTTAATATCCACATAAAAACCCCGGCGCCGGCTCAGGGAAGTCCCGTTAATGGCCAGTCGCATGGTCAGGGGAAGTTCATAGGCATAAACTGCAATCTGCATGTGAGGGTCCCGTCAGGCTCGTCAGAGGTATCTTTGGATGAAAATAACATGAGGTTTGGTCACAGGGTAGCGTCTTGCATCGGAGTGGTGCATTTTCGGCGGCCGTGTTGGCGGTACAAACAGGCGACGCCGGAGCGGATTTTTTGTCTTCTGTTGATCAAGCGGTAAAAACCACCATGAATCCAATGCTTAAATGTTTCATTGTGGTTAATTTTTTATAGACCACATGTCGAGTAATGGCTTTGCTTTTGTGAGCCGAGTCTGTTTATACTGGCCACCATCTTGTCGGAGTGCTCTATACGGGCTGAGACCACGAAAGTGGGATCCGTTGAACCTGATCAGGCTAATACCTGCGTAAGGGAAACAAGTGAGAACCTGGCGCCATACCTCTTCTTCTGCCGAGTTCTTCCTCAACACTCCTGGCAAGCATTTTCACCCTCAATGGATTCGAAGTGAGATTGCTATGTCAAAAATAAACCGTCGTGAAGTTCGCAGCCAGGCTCAGGAATTTATCGATAACCTGAAAGGCGAGCATTTCCCTAATTCCCGCCGCATTCACATCGAAGGCTCGCGCCCGGACATCAGGGTCGGCATGCGCGAAATTCATCTGGCCGACAGCTTCAAGGGCGGCACCGAAGAAAACCCCATTCTCGAGCCCAATGCGCCGGTTCCGATCTACGACACCGCCGGCCCCTATGGCGATCCCGAGGCAGAGCTGGATGTACGCAAGGGCCTGCCCCAGATGCGTCGTCAGTGGATTCTGGAACGCAACGACACCGAGGAACTGGAAAGCGTCACCTCCGAGTTTACCCAGCAGCGTATGGCCGATGATGGCCTGGATCACCTGCGTTTCGAGCATATGCCCAAGCCGCGCAAGGCCAGGGCCGGAGCCTGTGTGACCCAGCTGCACTATGCCCGTAAAGGCATCATCACCCCAGAGATGGAATACATTGCCATCCGCGAGAACATGGGCCGCGAGCGGGTGCGGGACGAAATGCTGCTGCAACAGCATCCGGGCCAGAACTTCGGTGCCAACCTGCCGGAGAGCATTACCCCCGAATTCGTGCGCAAGGAAGTCGCCGAAGGCCGCGCCATCATTCCGGCCAACATCAACCATGCCGAGTCCGAGCCGATGATCATCGGTCGCAACTTCCTGGTGAAAATCAACGCCAACATCGGCAACTCGGCGGTGACTTCATCCATCGAAGAGGAAGTCGAGAAGCTGGTGTGGGCCACCCGCTGGGGCGCCGATAACGTGATGGATCTGTCTACCGGTCGTTATATTCATGAAACCCGGGAATGGATACTGCGCAACAGCCCGGTACCCATAGGCACAGTGCCCATCTACCAGGCGCTGGAAAAGGTGAACGGCGTGGCCGAAGACCTGACCTGGGAAGTGTTTCGCGACACCCTGATTGAACAGGCCGAGCAGGGGGTGGATTATTTCACCATCCACGCCGGCGTGTTGCTGCGTTACGTGCCCATGACCGCCAAGCGGGTGACCGGTATAGTGTCTCGTGGTGGCTCCATCATGGCCAAGTGGTGTCTGTCGCATCACAAGGAAAGCTTCCTCTACGAACATTTCCGGGAAATATGTGAAATCTGTGCCGCCTACGACGTGTCTCTGTCGCTGGGTGACGGCATGCGTCCCGGCTCCATCGCCGACGCCAACGACGAAGCCCAGTTTGCCGAGCTTTATACCCTGGGCGAGCTGACCAAGGTGGCCTGGGAATACGACGTGCAGGTGATGATCGAAGGCCCGGGTCACGTGCCCATGCACATGATCAAGCGCAATATGGAAGAGCAGCTGGAGCATTGTCACGAGGCGCCCTTCTATACACTGGGCCCGCTGACCACAGATATAGCCCCCGGCTACGACCACTTCACCTCCGGCATCGGTGCCGCCATGATCGGCTGGTTTGGTTGCGCCATGCTCTGCTACGTGACCCCGAAAGAGCATCTGGGTCTGCCGAACAAGGAAGACGTCAAGCAGGGCTTGATCACCTACAAGATTGCGGCCCATGCCGCCGACCTGGCGAAAGGCCATCCGGGCGCGCAAATCCGCGACAACGCCATGTCCAAGGCGCGCTTCGAGTTCCGTTGGGAAGATCAGTTCAACCTGGCGCTGGATCCGCAGACCGCCCGATCCTATCACGACGAAACCCTGCCGCAGGAATCCGGCAAGGTGGCCCACTTTTGTTCCATGTGCGGACCCAAGTTCTGCTCCATGAAGATCACCCAGGAAGTGCGTGACTATGCTGCCGCCCAGGAGGCCATAGCGGTGCAGCTGGTAGACATGGACGGTAATCATGAAACCGTGGTCGCCGGCATGGAGCAGATGGCGGAAGAATTCAAGAAACGCGGCGGTGACTTGTATCACCAGGCCGACAAACTGGAGCGAGAAGCTTTATGACAAAACCCATCGTCTGGACCATCGCCGGTTCCGACTCGGGCGGCGGGGCCGGCATTCAGGCCGACCTGCACACCATTCAGGCACTGGGCGGCCACGGCTGCTCGGTGATTTCCGCCATCACGGCGCAAAACTCGGTGTCGGTATCCATGGTGGAGCCGGTACTGATGCAGGCCTTTACCAGTCAGCTGGTATCTCTGGCCACCGACATGCAGGCCGGTGCCATCAAGATTGGCCTGCTGCCCGGTGGCCTGCGGGCCGAGGTGCTGGCGCGCTACCTGAAGGAATACCGCCGCCAGTGGCAGCCCTATGTGGTGCTGGACCCGGTGGCCATCGCCAGCACCGGCCAGGCCATGGCCGAAGCCAACCTGCTGCCGGCCATCAAGCAGCACCTGCTGCCGGAAGTGGATCTGATCACCCCCAACGCCGTTGAACTGGAAGCACTGTCGGGCATAGTGCCCGATTCGCCCGCCAATGTGCGTGCCGGTGCCGCCGCCCTGCGGGAAATGGGTGCGGGCGCCGTCCTGGTCAAGGGCGGCCACCTCGACTGGACCGGGGATCAGGCCATCGACTTCTACAGCGACGGTGAGCGGGAAATCTGGCTGGCCAGCCCGCGGCTGGAAACCCGGCACGGTCACGGCACCGGCTGCACCCTGTCTTCCGCCATCGCCACCGCCGTGGCCCAGGACTACCCGATTGAAGACGCCCTGGTGCTGGCCAAGGCCTATGTCAACCAGGGCCTGAAAGGTGCCGAGGCCATCGGCGCCGGCGCCGGCCCCGTGGCCCATCTGGGCTGGCCGACCGAGCTGGCCGACTTCCCCGCCGTGGTGATGCCGGGCACTGCCCTGGCCGCACAGCTTGGCATTAATGGCCCCAGCACCCGGGGCGAGTTCGCTCCCATGGATACTCTCCAGCTGGGGCTCTATCCGGTGGTGACCACCATCGCCTGGCTGGAGCGCTTGCTGGAGCAGGGGGTGCGCACCCTGCAACTGCGCATCAAGGACAAGACCGACGCCGAGGTGGAAGAAGACATTCAGGCCGCGGTTGAGCTCGGCAAACGCTACCAGGCCCGGCTGTTCATTAACGACTACTGGCGGCTGGCCATCAAGCACGGCGCCTACGGGGTGCATCTGGGCCAGGAGGACATCGAAGTAGCGGATCTGGAGGCCATTCGCGCCGCCGGTCTCAAATTAGGCCTGTCCACCCACGGCTATTATGAAATGCTGCGCGCCCGGGAGCTCAAGCCATCCTATCTGGCGCTGGGCCATATCTTCCCTACCAAAACCAAGGACATGCCGTCCCGCCCCCAGGGGCTGGAGCGACTGCATCGTTATGTGGCCTTGATGGAGGCGGAGTTTCCGCTGGTGGCCATCGGCGGCATCAGCAAGGACCGCGTGCCGCTGGTGGCACAAACCGGTGTGGGCAGCATAGCCCTGGTCACCGCCATTACCGAAGCGCCCGACCCCGATGCGGCCATTCGCGAACTGCTGGAACTGGTGGAGGGATAAGATGCTCAGCGACAGCGAATTCATGCGCTATAGCCGGCACCTGTTGCTGGAAGAGGTAGGTGAAGAGGGCCAGCTGAAGCTGAAGAACGCCTCCGTGCTGGTGGTGGGCCTGGGTGGTCTGGGCTCGCCCGCCGTGCAGTACCTGGCGGCGGCGGGGGTCGGCACCCTGTGGCTGGCCGACTTCGATCACATCGAGGTCAGCAACCTGCAGCGCCAGACCCTGTATGACATAAACAGCCTGCAGCACAGCAAGGCGGAAACGGCGCGTGAAAAACTGCTGGCGCTGAATCCCGAAATTGAAGTGATCGCCATCAACCAGAAGCTGGATGAACAGAGTCTGGGCGGCTTTGTGGCCGAGGTGGATCTGGTGCTGGATTGCACCGACAACATCTCGATCCGTCAGGACATCAATGCCGCCTGCTACACCTGGGGCAAACCCTTGCTGGTGGGCGCCGCCATCCGGTTTGAAGGCCAGTTGCTGGCGCTGGATCCGGCCCGGGACCATGGCTGTTATCGCTGTCTTTATGGTCCCGACATCGGCGAACGCCTCAACTGCAGCAACTCCGGGGTTATCGGCCCCGTGGTCGGCACCATAGGCATGCTGCAGGCGCTGGAAGCCATCAAGTTTTTTACCGGTACCGGCACCCTGCCCTGGGGTGAGCTCAAGCT
Organism: Oceanisphaera submarina; assembly: GCF_046521305.1. NCBI lineage: Bacteria > Pseudomonadati > Pseudomonadota > Gammaproteobacteria > Aeromonadales > Aeromonadaceae > Oceanisphaera > Oceanisphaera submarina. Next base: position 16,132 of record NZ_JBKGFN010000004.1, read on the forward strand.
GTTCGACGCCAAGGCTCATCGCTGGCACGGCCTCAAGGTGCCGAAAGATCCGGCCTGTCCGGTGTGTGGAACCAAACGGGAAGAACAACAATGCGAGTAGTACTGAACGACGAAGCGCTGGATCTGGCCGAGGGCACTACCCTCGGCCAGTTGCTGGTTACGCTTGAGCAAGACAAGCCCGGCGTAGCGGTGGCCCTTAACCAACAGGTAGTCGCCCGCAGCCAGTGGGGCGAGCAGCAGCTGACCCCCAACGACAACATCACCCTGTTCCACGCCATAGCCGGAGGCTGACATGAGTCTGATCATCGCCGATAAAACCTTTAGTTCCCGCCTGTTTACCGGCACCGGCAAGTTTGCCAGCGGCCGGCAGATGAAGGAAGCCTTCGTCGCCGGCGGCACCGATCTGGTGACCATGGCGCTGAAGCGGCTGGATCTGAAAAACCACAGCGACGACATACTGCCGCCGCTGCTGGAGCTGGGCGTGAATCTGCTGCCCAACACCTCGGGTGCCCGAAACGCCGAAGAGGCGCTGTTCGCCGCCCGGCTGGCGCGCGAGGCCCTGGGCACCAACTGGCTCAAGCTGGAAATTCATCCGGATCCCAAGTATCTGCTGCCCGATCCCATCGAGACCCTCAAGGCGGCCGAGCTGCTGGTGAAAGATGGCTTCATCGTGCTGCCCTACTGTGGTGCCGACCCCGTGCTGTGCAAGCGGCTGGAAGAAGCGGGCTGTGCGGCCGTGATGCCGCTGGGCGCGCCGATCGGCTCCAACAAGGGCCTGGTCACTCATGACTTCCTCGAGATCATCATAGAGCAGGCCAATGTGCCGGTAGTGGTGGATGCGGGCATCGGTGCCCCCAGCCACGCCGCCTACGCCATGGAACTGGGCGCCGATGCGGTACTGGTGAACACCGCCATCGCGGTGGCCGGCGACCCTGTGGCCATGGCCGAGGCCTTCAAGCTGGCGGTCATTTCCGGCCGAACGGCCTATGAAGCCGGTCTGGCCGGTCCGAGCCAACAGGCCCAGGCATCCAGCCCGCTGACTGCGTTTCTGGAGACCCTATGAGTTTCTTCGACGTCTGGTCGTCCATGGACTGGGATGACGTCAAAATGAGCATTTACGGCAAGCAGGCCAGGGACGTGGAGCGGGCGCTGGCCAAACCGAAACGGGATCTGCAGGACTTCATGGCGCTGATCTCGCCCGCCGCCGAGCCCTATCTGGAGCAGATGGCCCAGGAGTCGTACCGGCTGACCCGCAAGCGCTTCGGCAACACGGTCGGCTTTTACATTCCGCTGTACCTGTCCAACCTGTGCGCCAACGACTGCACCTATTGCGGCTTTTCGATGAGCAACCGACTCAAGCGCAAGACCCTGAGTGCCGAAGAAATCGAGCAGGAATGCCTGGCCATCAAGGCCATGGGCTTCGATACCGTGTTGCTGGTGACCGGCGAGCACGAAGGCAAGGTGGGGCAGGACTACTTCAAGCAGATGCTGCCCATCATCAAGCGTCATTTCAGCTACGTGATGATGGAAGTGCAGCCGCTGTCGGAAGCCGAATACGCCGAGTTGCGCGAATACGGGCTCGACAGCGTCATGGTGTATCAGGAGACCTATCAGCACCTGACCTACGACGAGCACCATATCCGCGGCAAGAAGAAGGACTTTCGCTGGCGGCTGGAAACCCCGGACCGGCTGGGCAAGGCCGGCATCGACAAGATTGGCCTGGGCGCCCTGTTCGGGCTGGAAGACTGGCGGGCCGACAGCTTCTATGTGGCGGCGCACCTGCGCTACCTGCAGAAGCACTACTGGCAGACCCGTTACTCGGTGTCGTTCCCGCGGTTGCGGCCCTGCATCGGCGGCCTGCAGCCCAAGTCGATCATGACCGACCGCCAGCTGGTACAGCTGATCTGTGCCTATCGCCTGTTCGACGGCGAGCTGGAGCTGAGCCTGTCGACCCGGGAAGCCCGGGAATTCCGCGACAAGGTGATACCGCTCGGCGTTACCAGTATCAGTGCCGGCTCCAAGACCCAGCCCGGCGGTTATGTGGAAAACGTCAAGGAAGAGCTGGAACAGTTCGAAATCGACGACGACCGCAGCCCGGCCGAGGTGGCGAAAGCCATTAGCGCCACCGGCCTGCAACCGGTATGGAAAGACTGGGACAACAGCTACTCCGCCAGCCGTTAATCAGATAAACCAAGGTTCGTGAATGGCAAAGGCCCGTGCAGACGGGCCTTTTTGTTGTGTCGGCGGCCGGTTGTTGCAGACCCGAATTTATTCGGGCAAGGAGATGGTGGAACATCGGGTTGAGTGCAGAACCTCGGACACAGGGCCCGCACCGCCAACAGGGTTCGGGGCGACGTGCCGGGTCGCCTGCAGCTGTATGGGCATGGCGATCACGGATGGCAACGGCTAGTATAGTGGGTTTGGTGATCATGGCTCTGGGGACTAAACGACGGTGAACAACACACACAGCAAGGTAATCGGTTACATCCTGTGGATCTTCGGCTTTATGGGCGCACACCGCTTTTATTATGGTCGTCCCATCAGCGGCATCCTCTACTTCTTTACCCTGGGCCTGTTTTTCATCGGCTGGATAGTGGATCTGTTCCTCATTCCCTCCATGGACAGGGATGCGGACCAGCGTTACGCCGGCGGCCCCAAGGACTACAGCCTGACCTGGATTCTGATGACCTTTCTCGGCATCTTCGGCATTCACCGCCTGTACATGGGAAAATGGATCACCGCCATCATCTGGTTCCTCACCGGCGGCTTGTTTCTGGTAGGTTTTCTCTATGATTTCTGTACGCTGAACACTCAAATCGACGAGGTTAACCGAAAATCACGCCGTTTCGGCTGAATATCCTTAGTGAGCCGCCAAACGCAGAGCCAGTGCGCGAGCGTTGATGGCGGCCTGCTTGTCTCCCTGCACATGGGCCTGTACCGTGGCGCCTTCCTTTAACAGACACAGGTTTGTTGCCAGTTGTTCGGCCGCCAATGTGGCCAGGCCCGCCTGCTGCAGATAATCCGCGAGCAGCTTCACCACGGCCTCTTTGTGCCGGGCGCATTGGCGGTGTATCTCGTGTTCGGGCTCCCCGTATTCCCCGCAGGTATTGATGAAAAAGCAGCCGTGAAAGCGGGTTAGCAGCATCTCTCTGTCGTTTATCCAGTCATCCAGCGCCGTAAACAGGGTATCTATCAGCCCCGTCACCGTTTGCTCTCCCCGGGCCAGGCGGGTGTTTAGCCATTCCAGATAAGTGCCGTCTCTGTAGGCCACTACGGCGGCTACCAGTGCTTCTTTGCCGGAGAAATGGTGATACAGGGTTTTCTTGGCGATGCCCGCAGTCTGCAGTATCTGGTTGATGCCCACGGCGTGAATTCCCTGCCGATAGAACAGATCGAAGGCGGTTGTTACCAGCTGTTGGCGCTTATCCATACGTGTCTCCTCTTTATGTACGAATATTGACAGAGGTAGACCATTCTGTCTATTCTGGTGGCGTGTAGACAGATTGGTCTACTTTCTTTTACGAGGAAACTGAATGATGAACGGCAAGATCGGGGAGCTTCGGCGACTGGTGTTTAACCCGGCGCTGGTGGCGGGTGCGGGTGCCATGTTGTGTATCAGTACTCTGGCGTCGCTGGACGGTCTGGGTGCGAACGGCCTGTGGTTGATGGCGCCCTTTGGCGCAACCATGGTGATTCTGTTTGGCCTGCCGGAGAGCCCGTTGGCTCAGCCCAGAAATATTTTTTTTGGCCACCTGCTGACGACGCTGGTGGGGCTGGGCATTCTGACCTTGTGCGGCGTACAGCCCTGGTCTCTGGGACTGGCGGTGGGCTTGGCGGTGAGCCTGATGTTGCTGACCGATACCACCCACCCACCGGCCGGCGCCAACCCGCTGATCGTGATGCTGGGTGGGCAAGGCTGGGATTTTTTGTGGTCGCCGGTGGCGGTGGGAGCGGCATTGATCATCGTCGGTGGTGTGGTGTTTCACCGCAGCACCGGCCGGCGCTATCCCGTTCGTTGGTGATAGTCGGTTGTTCTGGCACGAACAGTTAATGTTTCGGGTACTATCGAATAAAATCGGTAACCCGGTATCAGCATCTGCAAGGAGCACCATGAACACACAAACCATTACCGCTGCCCTGAATGCGGTGCGTGAGCAGAAGCCGCTGGTGTTGAATATCACCAATTATGTGGTGATGAACAACACCGCCAATGGCCTGCTGGCGATAGGCGCTTCGCCGATCATGGCCCATTCTCGCGACGAGTTGGCGGAGATGATGGCCTTTTCCGGAGCCCTGGTTGTCAACATCGGCACCCCGGACCGCATCTGGATCGAGCGGATGCTGTTTGCGGTAGAGCTGGCGAATTTTCATTGCAAGCCGGTGGTGCTGGATCCGGTGGGCTGCGGGGCCAGCAGCCTGCGTACCGAAACCTCCCGGCGCATCGCCGAGACGGCGAATTGCCTGATCATTCGCGGCAATGCCTCGGAAATTATTGCCCTGGCCGGTGCTGGCGCTGGCGCCGAGACCGCAGCCAACAACAAAGGTGTGGATGCGCTCGATGCCAGCGAGGCGGCGGTGGAAGCGGCCCGTTATCTGGTGCGTCATTACGGATCCAGTGTTGTTATCTCCGGTGAAGCGGACATCATCGTCACCAAAGATGGCGAAATACGCTTGTATAATGGCCACGTCATGATGCCGTTCGTCACCGGCATGGGCTGCACCCTGTCGGCGCTGACCGGCGCCTTCGCCGCCGTGGGCGACACCACGGGCCTGGCGGCGGCGGCCGTGCTGGGGGTGGCCGGTGAAATAGCGGCCGAGCAGTCGGCAGGGCCGGGCAGCCTGCAACTGAATCTGCTGGATGCCCTGTACCGGCTGGATGCAGAAACCCTGATGCGGCGTTTGAAGCTAACCCCATCGAATTAAGCTGGTGGGCTATTTAGCACTCACCGGCACATCGGCCAAAGGGCCAGCTCCGCCGTCACCTGTTTGTCGCCCACAGCTAACTCGGTGCCAGGTGAGAGAAAGCGCTGTTGCCTCTGAAGCCAGGGTACATAAAGGGCAATAAATACATAATTGGATTGGCATTATTCTGAAAAACGCCATTCGAACAGCTATTCGGAGCAACCATGAACCCTTATCGTTTATATCTGGTCACCGATGACCAACAGCCTATTGATACCCTCGAAACCGTGGTGGCCGAGGCGGTCAGAGGCGGAGTGACCATGGTGCAGGTGCGTGAAAAACACGGCGATGTGCGCGCCTTTATCGAGCGGGCGCACGCCATAAAGGCGGTGTTGCAGGGCAGTGGCGTGCCTTTGATCATCAACGACCGGGTCGATGTGGCGCTGGCGGTAGATGCGGACGGGGTGCATCTGGGTCAGTCGGACATGCCGGCGGCAATGGCCCGGCAACTGATCGGTCCGGACAAGCTGTTGGGCCTGTCGATTGAAACCGAGCGGCAGCTGTTAGAGGCCGAATCGTTGCCGGTGGACTATCTGGGTCTGAGCGCCATTTTTGCCACTCCCACCAAGACCAACCTGAAAAAGGAGTGGGGTATTGATGGGCTGATCAGCGCCGTGGCTCGGAGTTCGCTGCCGCTGGTGGCCATTGGCGGCATTAATGCCGCTAATTTACGAAAAATAGCGGCAACAGGCGTGCGCGGGGTGGCGCTTGTGTCGGCCATCTGTCGGGCGCCATGCCCGCGCACGGCGGCACAGGATTTGCTGCGGCTGATGGGCTGAGCGGGCGCGCAGAATAAAGTATTCATGCGGGTCTTTAACATAATCATTTAGTGTTCCATTGTTTCGTGCTTTTTATTATTTCGAGGGCGTATTTTCGTATTTACCTGTAAACAAACGACTAATTCCTTTAGCATGGCAAGGTTTTTCGCAGCAAAGGAGGCAGTTTTGAGCAAGCAGAAAATAGCAATATTAGGCGCAGGTCCTAGCGGTTTGGCGCAGTTAAGGGCTTTTGAGGCGGCTCGCCGGGCAGGGGTTCAAGATCTGCCGGAAATCGTCTGTTATGAAAAACAAAGTGATATCGGCGGCATGTGGAATTACACCTGGCGCACGGGTTTAGATAAAAATGGCGAGCCTGTTCATGGCAGCATGTATCGGTATTTGTGGTCGAATGGCCCCAAAGAATGTCTGGAGTTTGCCGATTACTCCTTCGACGAACATTTTGGCCGGGCTATTCCGTCCTATCCGCCGCGTGCCGTGCTTAAAGACTACATCATGGGTCGAATAGACAAGCAGGCCATTTTTAAATACATCCGATTCGAATGCCCGGTACGCTGGGTGACCTATGACGAAGGCACCGAGAAGTTCACCGTGACCGTGATGAATCACCAGACCGGCGAGCAGGAAACCAACGAGTTTGATCATGTGGTGGTGGCCACCGGCCATTTCTCTACCCCCAATATGCCGTATTTCGAGGGCGTAGAGCAGTTCCCGGGCCGGGTATTGCACGCCCACGATTTTCGCGATGCGCTGGAATTCAAGGACAAACACGTGTTGCTGATCGGTGCCAGCTACTCGGCGGAAGACATCGGCTCCCAGTGCTACAAGTACGGTGCCGGGTCGGTTACCATCAGCTATCGCAGCAATCCCATCGGTTTTGACTGGCCGCAAGGCATGGAAGAGCGTCCGCTGCTGGCCCACTTCGACGGCAATACCGGCTACTTCGCCGACGGCTCCAGCAAGGAGTTCGACGCCATCATCATGTGTACCGGTTATCTGTTCCACTTCCCGTTTATGCCCGATGAGCTGCGCTTGCAGACGCATAACTGCCTGTACCCGGATAACCTGTATAAAGGCGTCTTTTTCCAGAACAACCCCAGGCTGATTTACCTGGGGATGCAGGATCAGTACTTCACCTTCAACATGTTCGATGCTCAGGCCTGGTATGCGCGGGACGTGATGCTGGGCAAGATAGTGCTGCCCGCAGCCGATGAGCGCCGCCAGCACATGCAGCAGTGGCTGAGCCGTCACGAAGCGCTGGCCGGCTGCCATGCGGCCATTGATTTTCAGGCCGGCTATATTCGCGACCTGAACAATGCCACCGACTACCCCGAGTTTGCGGTGGAAAAGCAGGCGGAGCTGCTGAAAGAGTGGCTGCAGCACAAGCAGGACAACATCATGGGCTTTCGGGAAAACGCCTATCGTTCTACCGTCACCGGCACCATGGCCTCCAGGTTGCCGGCGCGCTGGCTGGACATCAAGGACGACTCGCTGGAAAGCTTCATGTCCCTCGAGTTCATCGAGAACAAATCGTTCGACAAGGTCGACTGAGGCCTGGTCCGGCATGAAAAAGCCCGGAAAACCGTCATGCCGAGCAGTTAAGGATCCGTTGGCTGATCCTGCACGGCTGACAAAATCCGATGACCGGGTTCTCCCCCCTTTACGGCGGACACTTCTGAAAAGAGGCACCAGGTGCCAAAAGAGTCTTGATGACCCAACGCAGAAAATACAGTGCCGGGTTCAAGCGAGAGGCGGTTGCTTTGACCCGTCAGCCGGGTGTCAGCTGTCGTCAGATAGCATTGAGGATCGGAGTGACCCCAAACGTGTTGTCTCGCCGGCGGCGTAAAGCCGATGAGGCAACCGATAAGGCTGTTAAAGGGGCTGGCTCCCTCAGAGATGAGGAATTAGCTCGTCTGAAACGGGAGCCGGCCCGGGTTAAAAAGGAGCGCGATTTTTTGCGCGAAGCGGCAGTGTTCTTCGCCAAAGAGTCGTCCTGAGATATCGGGAAATCCGGTACTGTCGCAATGATTTTCCGATTCGATGAAACGGGGTAGAACCCATTTTGTTTGGCGACGGATCAGATCGCACAAACTGGACTGAGTTCCCTGCCCTCAGTGATCTACTATTCAGAACCTTAGCCATCCCCTCATATGAGCCAGAGCTGACGAGGCTTGGCGGCTAGACTATTAGTTTTTGCATCAAACTCGACGGCACGACAGCTCATGATTACCCGCGATACTATATCTGAACACCTCGATGACATCTTTGGCCTGGATAGGCATGCTAAGCGAGTGCTGTCATTAGCTAATGCCACTCAAGATGTTATTGAATCCAGTTCGCCGGCCATTCACGCCATTGGTAATGGGCTCGCCCACACTAATGGTTTGGGGCGAAAATATGCCATCAAACAAGTTGACCGTTTACTGATTAACAGCAAACTCAATGTCTGGGAACTGATTGATGACTGGGTGCCTTAGTTTATAAAATCGGATCTTCGGGATTATTTTAGTAATGAAAGTGAGGGAATCTCTAAGATTCGGAACCGCTATTTAACAACCCAACTTCTTGATGCTGATCTTCAAGAAATGCTGTTTCCAATACAATCTGTACAGGCTGACAAAGATCACGATTTTTTCACAGATCACGGAATGACAGGGTTGATCATTTATAAAAGACAGATAGGCTAGGGTATTACGTTATGACTCATCCCACACCGGATGTAGTCATGATCACAATGAATACGTGAACCAGATTAAAAGCTGAAACAGTATTTATAAATCACACGGCTAAATTCAATTCACTCATCATAACAAGTCAGAGGGCCGCCTTATGCATATGGAACGTGCCATCCCGCAATATCGCCTGCTCGGTATAGGGGGTATTTCACTGATTAGCATGGCGATACAAGAGGCTCAAGCAGCTTGCAACTTCACTCCCGGGCCGGGGGATGACACTTTTATCTGCGACAGCGCTTCCAGCGCGACAGGGCTCACCGACCTGCAGGGTAACAACACCCTAATTCTCCCGGCAGGAGGAACCGGTACTATCAACGGAGACGTCACTACCGGCATCGGAGATGATGTTGTCGATATGAACTCGGGAAATATCGTCGGCACCGTTACGCAAGGCGACGGTGCGGATCAATTCCGTATCAGCGCGGGTACCGTTTCCGGAGCCGCTTCCCAAGAAAATGGCATCGATGACTTTGTTATGACGGGCGGACAGATAGGTTCTCTCGCACAGGGGGACGGCCGAGATACCTTCCTGATGACTGACGGCACAATCGTCGGTGCATTTGAGGATGGTGACGTGGCAAAGCAGACTGGTGGCACCATCGGCAGGGTCAACATGAAGCTGGACAAGAATATTTACGACCTGTCTGGCGGCTCTATTCTTGGCAACCTGGTGACAGGTTTTGATATCGACACCATTACGGTCTCGGGTGGCGATATTGGCGGCAATATTAGTACCAGCGGGGGAGCCGACAGCATCACGATCAGCGGTGGCACCATTGGCGGTGAGATTCGGGCCAGCACAGGGGACGACACATTCAACTGGATAAATGGCGGTCAGATCAATTCAGCGGTGCTGATGGGAGATGGAAACGACTCCGCCCTGCTTGCTGGTCTGAAAGAGAGCCTTCTGAGCTCCACTCCTTCCGTAGACGGCGGCCTGGGAAGCGATCGGCTGATCTTTGACAACACCATTGCCGGTACCGCCTCCCGATATATTGGCTGGGAAGACGTCAACCTCAATAACAACTCGCACTTCGACTTAACCGGAGACTTTTTTCTCGGTGACAGCAACAGCAATACCGGGGCGTTATCCATTGACGGCAGCAGTGTGCTGGCATCGACGAATGGTGACATACGCCCCTTCACCGCCGGCCAGCTGGTGACTGTCAACAACGCCGGCACCATCGACATGACCACCAACAGCCACAGCGCCGCAGACTCACTCACGGTGCATGGTAATTACGCGGGCAGTGATGGCCGCTTGCTATTGCAAACCGTGCTTGGAGACGACAACGCTGCCACAGACAAACTGGTGGTGTCGGGAGGAAGCATCACCGGCAGTACTCATTTGGTGGTGACCAATCGGGGCGGCCTTGGCGGTCTCACCAAGAACAACGGGATAGAGGTCGTACAGGCACTCAATGGTGCCGTCAGCAATGCGGATGCCTTTACCCTGCAGGGCTCGCCTTCCGCCGGTGCCTACCAGTACTACCTGTTTAAGGGCGGAGTCAGCGCTGGATCGGAAAACAGCTGGTATCTGCGTTCTTCGGTGGTCGCAGGACCTTCCGGAGTATCACCCCAACCAGCAGTCAACACGCCGCCATTGCCGACGGCAGTCGCTGGTGCTGACCCGATTCCCCTTTACCGCCTGGAAGTACCGGTGTACTCGGTGGTGGTACCTGCGGCGCAGTGGATGGCCCTGCAAACCCTGGGCACATTCCATGATCGCCAGGGAGAGCAAAGCCTGTTAGGCAAGAAAGCAGACACGCCGGCCGGGTGGGGGCGTGTATATGGCGGTGGCTTCAACAAAAGCTGGTCCGGTACGGTTTCACCGAGCTTCGATGGTTCAAGCAAAGGCTATCAGGTGGGCCATGACCTGTTTGCCTCGGAAACTGACGGCGGATACAACCATCGCCTTGGTTTTTTCATCGGTCAAAGCCGACTGCAGGGCGACATCAGAGGTTTCGCCGAGGGCTTTAAGGATCGTCGCTCCGGCAGTGTAAAACTCAACGGCGATAACTACGGCGCCTATTGGAGCATGACTGATCCACAAGAAGGCTGGTACGTGGACCTTGTGGCCATGGGGACGCGCCTGGACGGCGATAACAAATCCGATCGTGGTGTGGGCATGGACAACAAAGGGCGCGTACTGACGTTATCAACCGAAGCAGGCTATCCGTTCCCCATTTCAGAGCATTGGGTGCTGGAGCCGCAAATGCAGCTGATCAACCAACAGATAGACCTGGACACCCAAAATGATGGTATTTCGACGGTATCGTTCGATTCTGAGGACTACTGGACGGGTAGACTCGGCGCACGCCTGAAAGGGCGCTATCTCGTACAGGACACGCCCATTGAGCCCTACGTTCGGGTTAACGCCTGGAAAACCTTTAGTGGCATCGACACTGTCACCTATGATGGCGTTGACCGGATCGAGAGTGACCACAAGTCGACATACGCTGATCTTGGTATAGGCATAGTGGCGGACCTGTCGCCTACGGTCAGCGTATACCTTGCTGCGGATTACAGCGCAAACATGGACGCCAATGAACTGGAAGGCGCCAGTGGTAATGCAGGGGTGAGAGTCAGCTGGTAACCGCAGAGTAGAAAGGAGCCTGCCGGTTCAGGCGGCTCCCTGTTCGATCAACCTCAAGCGCCACAGCCCATGGCATGCTCAATTCGGGCGTGTGGAGACCCTCGCGATACCAGTACCCTGCCGTCATTGACGACCGCTGACAGGCCACCTGGCATTTGACCAGGGGCGGCTCTTGCGGGAGCGATTACTTGAAGAGCGCCACGTTGGCCGCAAGGGTTTCGTTCGCACACTGGGCATCCAGGTGACCACCTGGCGCGCCGGCTACGCCGATGGCACCGATGACCGCATCGCCGGCCTTGACCGGGACACCGCCACCCAGCAGCAGGAACCCGGGAATATCGGTGAGGTTGGCGGCGCCAGCATTTTTCTGGGCGTTTTCCATGATGGCCAGGGTCGGTGCCCTGGTCGATGCGGAGGTGAAGGCCTTGGCCTGGCTGGCCTCGATGGTATGGGGGCCGGCATTGTCGGCGCGAGCGAAGGCTTTCAACAGGCCGGAGCGGTCTACCACCGCGGCGCTGACGTTGTAGCCCTTGGCCTGGCACGCGGCAACCGTGGCCGTTGCGAGCTGCTGGGCGTCGGCGGTCGAAATATTGACTTCATTCAGCACGGCGGCATTGGCGGCCTGGGTGAAGGCAAGGGCGGCGAAGAGCGTTGCGATGGAAAAACGAGTCATGGGTATCTCCTTGATGTGGACGAGAGGTTAACTTTGCCGGAGCAGAGCTGCCGCTTTCGGGATCCCGATAGCCCGGATCACCGAAGGGAGCGGTGCTTTCCATGCTGATTTCAACTCACTCGTGAGCCGGTGAATATAGGGGATGGCCCAAAACGTCGGGTTGTGGTGCGTTAGCTTTGGCGGAGTATTGGCGCATTCGTTCATGGAGGTGCCACCGCCGCGAGCCACGACCCGAGACCGGACATAGTCCTTCACCTAGGAATGCCCTATGCCTGGCTGCTCATGCGTTTTAATTAAATTATTGATTTTATTGTATTTAACCTGCGATTTAAGCCTGGGGAACGCCTTAATCCGCAATTGGACCGGGATTGGTTTTTAATCCTCATCCGATATCGGGGGTTGCCCTGATTCCTCATAATTCACCTCAGAAATTGGCTTCCACAGCTTGCTCCTGATGCTTGGTGCAGGCCCATCGAAGAGGTGAAACCATGAAGACTCAATTCAAGAAACATTTGCTCGGCGCCCTGATCGGCACGGCGGCAGCACTGACAGGAGTCACTGCGCTGGCGACCGGTATGCAGCCGGAGACCTCGGTCGTCATCCTCGATGAAGGCCAGGGCGAAGTCAGCATTAACGTGAAGAACACCGACGACACACCTTCGCTGCTCTACACCACCATCGAAAACATCCCCGAGGACCAGGAAACCCTGGTGGTGCTCACCCCTCCGGTGGCGCGTGTCGAAGCCGGCGAAACCCAGCTGGTGCGCTTTCTGCGCCGGGGTGGCGAGCCCTCGGCAACCCAGCGGCTGAAGCGTGTGATCTTCGAAGGCATCGCCCAGCGGCCGGATGCCAACGGCAGGGCGCGGGTGGGCGTGACGGTGCGCCAGAACCTGCCGCTGCTCATTCACCCCAAGGGCCTGGAGCGTCATCGCGAGCCCTGGACGCTGCTGAAGTGGCGCATGGACGGCGACAAGCTGGTGGTGGTTAACGACAGCCCCTATGTCGTTCGCCTGGCCCAGGAGTTGACGCTGAAGCCATCGGGCCAGCAGGCGCTCCTGCCGCGCACCTACGTGTTGCCCGGTGAAACGCTGCCGGTGTCGGCAAAAGACCCGATCAGCGCGACCTCGGTGACCATAGCCCCGGCCACCGTCTATGGCTACGCCGTCGAGCATTACGACGCAGAGGTCGGCGCCAGCTGACGACTCGGCCGCCACGCCGCCGACCCGAGCCATTCTCCCTCTCGCTTCCGCCGCGGCGTATTCGCCGTGGCGGGGCCAAACGCCGTGTACCGACATCATGAATAATCTCATCAAGGCTACTCGCAAGGGCGATCGGGCCCGGTTCGGGTCCGAAAAAGCCCACTCCATCGCCCTGACGCCGCTGGCCTGCGTGATCTGCAGCCTGCTGGCGACGGCCCCCGCCGTCGTGTTTGCAGAGACGCAGGCGGCTGCAGCCCACGGGGGCTTCGACATAGAAATGCTCAGGCAGCGCGGCATCGACCCCAAGCTGGCCGAGTACTTCCGTGAAGCGGCCAAGTTCACCGAAGGCGTGCGTCTCGTCTCCCTCGTGGTCAACGGCGTCAAGCTCGGGCGGGTCGATGCCCGTTTCGACAGCCAGGGCCGCCTTATCTTCAACGACAACCTGCTGGCAAAGGCTCGCTTGCGCGTGCCGGCTTCCAAGTTCGTGCTGGGCGGCGAGGGCGAGGGCGAGGGCGAGGGTGATCCTCGCTACGACTTCGTGGGCGCCTATCCGCAAACGGAGGTGACCCTGCGACCCAACCAGGAAGAAATCTTCCTGGTGGTGCCGCAAGAAGCCCTGCTGGGCGATGCCCCCGAAGCCGGCCACTTCAGCCGTGGCGGCACCGCCGGCATCCTCAACTACGACCTGCTGGGCATGCGCTCCTCCTTCGATGGGGGCTCCCAGGACTACCTGTCCGCCTCCACCGAGGTCGGCTTCAACATGGGCGACTGGATCGTCCGCAGCCGCCAGATGTACACCAGGGATCAGGACTCCACGCGCTTCGACCAGCTCTACACCTATGCCCAGCGCACCCTGCCCGAGTACAAGGCCGTGGTCCAGGGCGGCGAAATCAACATCAACAGCCCGGTCTTCGCCGGCGCGCCCATTACCGGTTTTCAGTTCGTGCCGGAGACCGCCTTGCTGAACGATTCGAGTACCGGCGCTGTGGTGGACGGTATCGCGCAGAGCCAGGCGACGGTGGAAGTGCGCCAGGCCGGCGTGCTCGTCTACACCACACTGGTGCCGGAAGGACCCTTCTCGCTGACGGGCATCCCGCTGCTCAACACAGGCACCGACCTGGACGTGACGGTGCGCGAAACCGACGGGGGGGAACGGCGCTTCGTCGTGCCGGCCGCGTCGTTTCGCACCACGGTGCGCACCCAGCCCGGCTACAGCTTCGCTCTGGGCAAGGTGCGTGACCTGAGCGATGGCGATGGCAAGGAGCCGTTGCTGGCCACGGTCGCCGGTGCGAAAAACCTCGGTGCCGGCCTTACCGGGGTCGCCGGCGCCATGCTGACCGAGGAATACCAATCGGTCGGCGGGGGCGCGGACGTCGCCCTGAGGCGCGACACCAGCCTGAGTGTACGAAACCTGTACGCCAATGCCTCGGAAGAGGGGATGACGGGAACCCAGTTCAGCGTTTCGGTCGGGACGCGCCTGACGGAAAAACTGTCCACCAGCGTTTCCGCCACTCAGCAGACCCCGGGCTACCGCGAGCTATCAGACACCCTGCTGGATGAGCTGGATGGCGACCCCTTCCGGGGCCGCCTCCAGCGCCAGTACACCGCCTCCCTCGGTTGGTCCGATGCCATGTTGGGCGGCTTCAACCTGTCCTATTCCACCAGTCGTTCGTTCGACGACTACGCCAGCAATCGCCTGACCGGCTCCTGGGGGCGCAGCTTCAGGCACGCCACCGTGACGGCCAGCGTCGAGACCAGCATGGGTGGCTCCGGTAACGGCGCGGACGAAGGCGATGCCGTTTACCTCAGCGTCAGCGTGCCCTTCGGTAGCCGCAGCGTACGCGCCTACACCAGCCGGCGGGGCGACACCCTGCGCACCGGCGTGGCCCTGACCGATGTGGTTAACGAGCAGGTTAGTTATCGCGTGGCGGCCGAGCGCACCGATGACGGCGGCCGCTCGGGCGGCAGCAACTATGGCTCCGCCAACCTCTCACTGTTGCCGCGCTATGCGGCGGTGGATCTGGGCTATGCCAGAAGCGGCACCAGCACCACCTACAACGGACGCATTTCCGGTGGCGTGGTGGCGCACAAGGATGGCGTTACCTTGTCTCCCTATCAGCTGCAGGACACCTTCGGCATCGTCGACGTGGGCGATGTGTCCGGCGTGAAGATCAGCACCCCCAGCGGCCCGGTCTGGACCGACGGTGCCGGGCAGGCCGTGCTGCCGCAACTCCACGCCTACCGCAACAGTCGTATTGAAGTGCAGACGGCCTCCCTGCCGCGCAACGTCGACCTGCGCAACGGCTACCAGAGCATAGAGGCCGGGCGTGGCTCGGTGAGCCACCTGGCCTTCGATGTCATCCAGGCCCGCCGTGTGTTGGTGACCGCCGTCGATGACGGCAACCAACCCTTGCCGATGGGGTCGTCGGTGCTCGACACCGGTAACAACTTTATCACCAGCGTGCTGGATAATGGCACCGTGTTCCTGTCCGACGCGGACCCGAAGCAGGTGCTGAAAGTGTCCCTGCCCGATGACAAGACCTGCACATTGACTATCGACTTCCCCGAGGAGAGCGACGATGAAGCCTTCTATGACGAGGCCCCGGCGGTGTGCCGTGCCTAGCATCCAACGAACTTCCGTACGCTGGCTGGCCGCCGCGCTGGCGCTCGTCGCCAACCTGGCCCTGGCCGCCGAGTGTGACATGCAGCTCAGCAGCCGCGAAGTGAACTACGGCGCGCTGTATCGCGGTGAGCTGACCACGGGTGCCGCAATGAGCGCCATTGCCCTGGGCAAGCGCCAGCTGACGTTGACCGTGGCGTGCCGCCAGCCCACCGCCATGGGGTTGCGCTTCGACGCCACGCCCGCCGGGGAGGACGCCTATCGCTTCGCTCGGCAGGGCGCCTTCACCGTGCGCCTGCACGATGCGACGCTGGATGGCCGGCCCGTCCAGCTTGCATCGCGCTCGGCCAATGGCGACACCGGCAGCCCGTCCGGCGCCGCGCAGATGAAGCCGGGCGGCGTGGTCGTCACCGCCGCCGAAGGCGCGGAAGCGACCGGCAAGGTCTTTACCGTCCAGGTGGAGATCGACACCCGGATCGACGACGCCGCCACCCGCGCACGTGATATCAGCGTGCTGGAAGGCCACGGCAGCTTCCACCTGGTGCCGCGCTAAGACGGACGCCCGGTTTTGGGCGCAGTCCTATAGAGCGCCGGCGCGTGCTTAAGTAGGCTTGCAGTTGCTTATGCTGGCATGGGGATGCCTGCCGGCGCCTGGATATCCGGGCCTCGCCCGCAACACCTTGAAGGAGATTTTTATGCGTTTCGCCACCCGACTGTCCGCCCTGGCCCTCGCCGCCGTCGGCATGGTCGCCGCCGCCGGTGCCCAGGCCCAGTCCATCGATGTGCGCGTTACCGGCACCGTGACCCCGCCGGCCTGTGTGCCGACCCTGGCCGGTGGCGGTGTGGTGGATTTCGGCAGGATTTCCGCAAGAAGCTTGAACCCCACCACATTCAATGCTTTGCCAGATAAAACCATAGCGCTCTCGATTGCCTGCAATGCGCCGACCCGTTTGGCACTGCGTGGATCCGATAACCGCGCCGGGAGTGCGGTGCCTCGTATTCGGCCGGGTGTCAACGATGTTGCCATATTTGGTCTTGGCACGGTTTCTGGTTCCAATGTCGGTGGGTACGCTATGTGGTTGACCCCGGATACCTTCAGGGCTGATGGCGCTGTTGTACGACCGATTGGCGGCTGTGGCACAAACTGGGTGCACGCTGGAGGTGCAGTCGTATATCACGCTGGCACTTGTGTCATGGCGTCCTGGTCGGCTACTCGCGGAGGGCAACCTCTCGCTTTCTCGTCGCTGACTGGTGAGGTGAGGGTCGAGGCTGTCCTGAACCGCGGCGACGCCCTGCCGCTGCAGGACGAGGTGCCGCTGGACGGCCTGGCCACCCTGGAAATGATCTACCTGTAAAACTGCCCCTTTGGCTGTGCCGGTATTGCGCCGGCGCAGCCGTTTTTGTTTCGAGTTCGGCCATGCTGCGTGATGACGCCGCGCCGCCCGGTTTTGGGCGCAGTCCTATAGAGCGCCGGCGCGTGCTTGGGCACACTTTCGGTCAGTGATGCCGGCATGGGGATGCCTGCCGGCGCCTGGCTATCCGGGCCTCGCCCGCAACACCTTGTAGGAGATTTTATGCGTTTCGCCACCCGACTGTCCGCCCTGGCCCTCGCCGCCGCCGGCATGGTCGCCGCCGCCGGTGCCCAGGCCCAATCCATGGATGTGCGCGTCACCGGCACCGTGACCCCGCCGGCCTGTGTGCCGACCCTGGCCGGCGGCGGGGTGGTGGATTACGGCAGGATTGACGCCAGAAGCTTGAACAGGACTGAGCCCACTATTTTGTCCGAGAAGGAATTCCCGTTCTCGATAGCCTGCCAAGGGAGCACGCGCGTATGGGTACGTACTTTCGACAATCGCGAGGCAAGCCGGGTTTCAGGCATCGTGTCCGCTCTTGGTTCTGTCTATACCAACTATCAGAATTTCGGCCTTGGGGCGGTCGGTGATACGAATGTAGGCGGCTATGTCATTCGTTTTAAGCAGGACACGTTCACCGCCGATGGCGCCGACGTTCGCACTGTCCATACTGGTCTGAGTGGTAGTGGTTGGTTTCTTAACCTCGAGGGGGGCGCATTGCAGAACTTGCCTCAATACAGGGTTTCCTGGTCCACCAGTTTCAACCCGATCGCCTTCTCGAACTTGGCTGGAACGCTGTCGGTCACTCCTGTGCTGGTCCGTAGCGACGCCCTGCCGCTGCAGGACGAAGTGCCGCTCGACGGCCTGGTCACCCTGGAGATGGTCTACCCGTAACCCTGCCCGGGCAGCGCCCGCCTGCCACTAGGTGGAACTGACGCCCCAGGGGGCCCGCCCCTTCGGCTGTGCCGGTATTGCATCGGCGCAGCCGTTTTTGTTTCGAGTTCACCCATGCTGCGTGATGACGCCGCGCCGCCCGGTTTTGGGCGCAGTCCTATAGAGCGCCGGCGCGTGCTTAAGTAGGCTTGCAGTTGCTTATGCCGGCATGGGGATGCCTGCCGGCGCCTGGATATCCGGGCTTAGCCCGCAACACCTTGAAGGAGATTCTTATGCGTTTTGCCACCCGACTGTCCGCCCTGGCCCTCGCCGGCGCCGGCATGGTCGCCGCCGCCGGTGCCCAGGCCCAATCCATGGATGTGAGCGTCACCGGCACCGTGACCCCGCCGGCCTGTGCTGCGACTCTGGGCGGCGGTGTGGTGGATTACGGCAGGATTCTGGTGTCGACCTTGAGTGAAACCGAGCTCAATCCCCTGCCCGAGAAGGCCGTCCCGTTCTCGATTGCCTGCGGCGTCGCGACCCGGGTAGCTATGCGTTCGGTCGACAATCGCTCTGCAAGTCAGGTTGCAGGTATTCTGAGAGGCATTAGCACTGATTTTGTCGAGCTTCACAATTTCGGCCTCGGTACGGTGGGAGGGGCCAGGGTGGGTGGCTATCTCATTCACTTGCGACAAGGGACGTTCACCGCCGATGGAGCTAGCGTGTTCACTGTTCACAGCGGTAACAATAATGCCGGGTGGGGGCACACTCGATTTGGCACAACGCAGCATCGTAGTGACTACAGCACTTCTTGGTCCGCAACTGAGGGTGGCCGGCCGCTCGCTTTCCGCAATCTGAGCGGCAATCTTGTTGTCCAGGCCGTGCTGAACCGCGGCGACGCCCTGCCGCTGCAGGACGAGGTGCCGCTGGACGGCCTGGCCACCCTGGAAATGCTCTACCTGTAACCCTGCCCGGGCAGCGCCCGCCTGCCACTAGGTGGAACTGACGCCCCAGGGGGCCCGCCCCTTCGGCTGTGCCGGTATTGCGCCGGCGCGTGCTTGGGCACACTGGCCGTTAATTATGCCGGCCTGGGGATGCCTGCCGGCGCCTGGCTATCCGGGCTTCACCCGCAACACCTTGAAGGAGATTTTATGCGTTTCGCCACCCGACTGTCCGCCCTGGCCCTCGCCGCCGCCGGCATGGTCGCCGCCGCCGGTGCCCAGGCCCAATCCATGGATGTGCGCGTCACCGGCACCGTGACCCCGCCGGCCTGTGTGCCGACCCTGGCCGGTGGCGGTGTGGTGGATTACGGAAAAATTTACGTAGGAAGCTTGAGCAGGACAGCATTTAACCCTCTGGCCGAGAAGACTCTTGCCTTCTCGATCACTTGCGGTATGCCGACCCGTATAGCCTTGCGCCCAACCGACAATCGGACTGCGAGCCAGGTTAGAGGTATCACGGCGGTGCTTGGCAGTGACGCTGCGTACGAAGATGGCAACTTTGGGTTGGGTGCTGTTTCAGGCGCTAACATCGGTGGCTACGTCATGCGGATGATGCAGGGGACGTTCACGGCTGATGGTAATGCTGTGCACACTGTCTATTCCTCCAACTCGGGCGTGAGTTGGGCGCGTAGCCTCCTAGGGGGCATGCTCCACACTGCGCAGTGGCGCACTTCTTGGTCGGGTACGCAGGCAGGGCGGCCGATTTCTTTCAGCAGCCTTAGTGGCACTTTCTCGGTCGAGGCCGTGCTTAACCGCGGCGACGCCCTGCCGCTGGAGGACGAGGTGCCACTGGACGGCCTGGCCACCCTGGAGATGGTCTACCTGTAACCCAGCCAAGGCGGCTGCCGCCTGCCACCAGGTGGAACTGACGCCCCCGGGGACCCGCCCCTTCGGCTGTGCCGGTATTGCGCCGGCACAGCCATTTTTGTTTCGAGTTCACCCATTCTGCGTGATGACGCCGCGCCGCCCGGTTTTGGGCGCAGTCCTATAGGGGGGGTGAGTGGGGCTCGGTACACTTTCAGCCGATGGTACCGATGAAGGCGCTTCTGCTTGTCGGTGCTTACATTCTCGGGCTCTGCCCTTAATACTTCCGTTGGAGTTTACTATGCGTTTTGCTACCAAATTGTCCGCCCTGACCCTCGCCGTCGCCGGCCTGGCCACCGCGGCTGGCGCTCAGGCCCAGTCCATTGACGTGCGCGTGACCGGCACCATTACCCCTGCTGCCTGCGTTCCGAACCTGTCGAGTGGCGGCGTGGTGGATTATGGCACCATTTCCGGTGAGTCGCTGAACATGACCAGCTTCAACGTGCTGCCGGAGCAGAGCGTGCCGTTCTCTATCGTTTGCGATGCGCCGACCTCCGTGGCCGTACGTACCGTCGATAACCGCGCCGCCAGCCAGGTTGCCGATATCCAAAAGGCGATCAGCGCCGACGCTCAGGCCAACAACAACTATGGCCTGGGCACAGTGTCTGGCGCCAATGTCGGTGGTTACATCATGACCATGGCGCAGGGCGCTTTCACCGCGGATGGTGAAAGTGTGTTCACCGTCCTGACTAATGACCGCACCGCTCCTACCATTTCCTGGACTAATACCACCGGCGTTCTGAACCATGACGCCAACAGTGCCTTCTCCTGGTCGGCGACTTCCGGTGGTAATCCGGTTGCTTTCAGCAGCCTGAACGGCACCCTGGCCGTTCAGGCGGTGCTGAACCGCGGCGAGGATCTGCCGCTGACCGACGAAGTAAATCTGGACGGCCTGGCCACCCTGGAGCTGCTGTACCTGTAACTCTGCCAAGGCGGCTCCCGTTTTTCACCGGATGCCGCCCATCTGGTTGCTCCCCGGGGCTGCCCATGCGGGTGTACCGATCTTGCGTCGGTACACCCTTTTTTTTGCGTGACTCATGGCCAGTGGGTGAATGAGTTCGCCGCGGCGGGGCGAGGCCGGTGCAGCCGGGTGATTGGCTGCGCAGCCCGATTTTGGGCCTGGACCTATGGCGCGAGGGTCGTGCCCCCCCTCAGACTTGTACGCGCTGTATGGGGTGTCGGGCGGAGTCCCGGCATGCGTCTGGCCAGCAGATTGGCCATTTTTTCTTGGGAGTTTCTTATGCGTTTTATCACCAGCCTTTCGGTTCTTGCGGTGGCAGCGGCGGCCAGCTTTGGCGCCCGGGCCCAGTCGATCGATGTGCGCGTTACCGGCACCGTCACGCCGCCGGCCTGCGTGCCGACCCTGGTCGGCGGCGGCGTAGTGGACTACGGCAATATTCCGGTGTCGTCCCTGAACCGCAGCGGGTTCACTGTGCTGCCGGAGAAGGATGTGCCATTTACCATCGGCTGCGACGCGCCCACCCGTGTGGCGCTGGGCGTGGTGGATAACCGCGAGGCCAGCCACGTGGCGGGCATCCCGGCGGCCTTGAACGGCGCGTACATCGCCACCACCAACTTCGGCCTGGGGACGGTTTCCGGGGCGAACGTCGGTGGTTACGTCCTGCGTATGCGCCAGGGCTCGTTCACCGCCGATGGCACCAATGCGTATACCGTTATCAACGCCACGAGCGGATCCGGATCCTGGGCCAACACCAGTTTCGGCATTTTTCAGCCCCTGCCGACGTTCCGCCTGTCCTGGTCGCAGACCCAGGGGGGTAACCCGGTGGCGTTCTCCAACCTGAGCGGCACCATGACAGTGGAGGCGGCACTGAACCGTGGCGACGCGCTGCCGCTGGACAACGAAGTTCCCCTCGACGGCCTGGCGACGCTCGAGCTGGTTTACCTGTAACCCTGCCGGGCGGCTCCCGCTGCCGGCTCGCGGGAGAAGGCCCGGTGCAATGGGGTTGCTGGGCTGCGCCTCTTGATTGCGGGCGTAGCCCAATAGGGTGAATGGCAACGGCCCTGGGGCTCGGTTGCCGCGCAGGCGTGGCGTGCCTGAGCAAAATCAGCCCATTCCTATGGCGCGCAACTGCCATGCCCGATACGCTGCCTCTACTCCATCAATGTGCTTCCTTAATCAAAGGCTGATTATGAAAACTTCCCTATTGATCTTCGGTGGCTTCCTTGCTGCCGGGAATGCCCTGGCCCAATCTGGCGACATCAGGCTCCAGGGAGAGGTCGTGAACTACACCTGCATCGTTGCTACCGAAGGTAGCGAAGGTAGCGACAGGGCAGGAGATGCCACCATTGCCCTTCCCACTATTGCCTCGCCCGCCCTCAGGGTGCCCGGTGAGCGGGCGGGTATGCGGCAGTTCGCCATCCAGGTGGGTTCGGTGGATCAGCCTTGTGAGGCCGTTGCGGTTACTGCCCGCTGGGCGGGGACCGGCAGCAATGTGGATCAGGACAGCGGGCGTTTGAACAACCAGCGGGGTTCTGGTTATGCCAGCGGCGTGCAGGTTTCAATTCTCAACGACCGTCAGCAGGACATCGATCTGCGTAGCAACGCCAACTCACAAGAAGTAGAACTCACCAACGGTATGGCGATGCTGCTCTATCACGGGGAGTACTACACCTCCGGGATTTTGCAGGAAGGCATGGTGGAAACCGGAGTGGAATACCAGCTGGAGTACCGCTGAAACGGGCTGCGTCATCATTATCACCGTGGTCATTGCGCCACTATAGGCACAGGGCAGAGCGTTACGGCGCTTTTGGGCCTAGTCCTATAACGTTTAATCCGACCTATCGATAGAGTACTTATCCGAAGGCCGCGCCTTTATGGATATTCAGCGGATTGGATGATCAATCCCAATCACTTCACTCTATCTAGGAATGTAATCATGAATAAAATCGCAATCGCCCTGTCGACCGCAATGGCCCTTGGCGCTGTGAGCTCGGCTAATGCCCAGTCTGGCACCATCAACTTTACCGGTAACGTCACCGCAGTCACCTGTGATGTGTCGTTTAACGGCGCTGCGGGTGACAGTCCGACCATTACCCTGCCGACCGTCGCGACCGCCAGCCTGGCCGCCGGCAGCAGTGCGGGCAAGACTCCGATCACCGTGCAGATCGGCGGTAGTGACGCGCAATGTACCAGTGGCTCGGTGGCCCTGGAACTGAACCCGAACCGTACCGCTGCCGTGACCGATGGTCGCCTGAACAACACCGACGCCTCCCCGGCAGAAAACGTGGTCGTTGCCCTGCGTGACTCGCAGGATCGTCTGATCGATCTGTCTGCTCCGTGGTCTTCTGAGCGTGTCGACCTGGGCGCGGGTGGTGCTGAACTTACCTTCGCCGGCGAGTATTACGCCGCTGGTGGTAACGCTACAGCGGGTGGTGTGACCGCCGGTGTGCAATACACCCTGAACTATCGCTGATCCTGCCTGACCGGGGCGCAAGGTCCCGGTCTTCCTCGGCCATGTGCAGAAGGAGTGATACGACCATGAGCATGAAGATTCGCGTTGGGCTGCTTGGCCTTGTCGTCGGAATTTCACTGCTTGCCAGCCTGTCCGCTCACGCCCGCGTGATCGTGCATGGCACGCGACAAATCTTCCCTGGCGAGCAGCAGGAAATCTCCGTCCGCACCGAGAACGTTGGCGCCCAGGCGGCCTTGGTGCAGGCCTGGGTGGATGACGGCGACAAGCAGGCCGGCCCCGAGGAGGTGAAAACCCCGTTCGTTTTGCGGCCGCCGATATACCGGCTGGATGCAGGTAAAAGCCAGGTTATACGTGTGTCGTTCACCGGAGCCCCGCAGCCCCAGGATCGCGAAAGCGTTTATTGGTTGAACATTCTGGATATTCCACCAAGTCCGGAAGCCGGCTCCGTTTCGACGGGCAACTATCTCCAGTTCAGCTTGCGTACCCGTATCAAGCTGATCTATCGACCCAAAGGCCTGAACAGTCCGTTGTCGGCGGTGGAAAAGCTGCAATGGGAACTGGTGCCGGAGGGGAGTGGCTGGGGGCTGAAAGCCACCAATTCCAGTCCGTACTACGTGCATTTCTCGGCACTGGGGCTTCATGCGCAAGGCAAGACCTACGCGGCGAAGGATTTTCCCATGATAGCGCCGATGTCCACTCACACTTACCTCCTGGATGGATTGAACCAGCATCCGGGGACCGGTGACGTGCAGTTTATGTACATCAACGACCAGGGTGGCGTTGCGGCCCGGTCCGTCGACCTGAGTTCGGACTGACCATTCCGATAGCCGCTGCCGGCGCTGCTTCTTCACTTTCACTTTCTATACCTGCCGCGCATGCACCGGCTGTGTGGCACGGGTTCCTGTTGCTTGGGATTTGTACTATGAAACTCCTCCAGTTCCTGACTACTCACCCGCGACACCGGTACTGGGCCCCGACCCTCGCCGGTATGCTCCTGCCGATGGCGGCATCGGCAGCGCCGAACGTGGAGTTCAACCCGATGTTCCTGCAGGGAGGGGGTGGGCAGCTGGATCTGTCGCGTTTCGAGCGGGGTGACCAGCCGCCGGGTACCTACAATGCCGATATCAAGGTCAACGGCGTGCTGGTGGCCCGTCACGATGTCGTTATTCGGGCGCTGGACGACGGTGGCTCTGCCGTGTACCTGAGCAAGGATGTGCTGGACTCCTTCGGTATCGATATGGCCAGGCTGCCGCAAGGCGAGGGCGGCCTGGCTCTGCCGGACGGCGATATTGCGGCAGACGAACTGTCGCGATATGTGCCGGAGGCGGCGGTACGTTTCGATACCGGTGAGCTGGTGCTGGAGGCCAGCATTCCGCAACTGTATCTGGCCCGGGATCCGCGGGGCTGGGTCAGCCCGGCGTTGTGGGACCGTGGCCTCACCGCAGCACGGCTCGGTTACAGCATCAGCAACCAGTGGGTCCGGTCCGGAGGGGAAGATTACCGCTCCACCAGTGCGACCCTGGGGTCGGGCCTGAACATTGGAAGCTGGCGGTTGCGCCATGATGGCTATCTCGCGCAGAGCAGTGACAGTCCGTTGCGCTACAGCCCGGGCCGCACCTATGCGCAGCGTGCTCTTACCGGGCTTGGCATGGAGCTGACCGTTGGCGAGGCCGGCACGTCCGGCGATTTGTTCGACGGGGTCAGCTACCGTGGCTTCAGCCTCGTCACCGATCCGCGCATGCTGCCCGATTCCCAGCGCGGATATGCGCCCGTGGTGCGCGGCGTGGCGCAGAGCAGCGCTAAGGTCATCATCCGCCAGCGGGATTATGTGCTGTACCAGACCAACGTGGCCCCCGGGCCGTTCGAGATCGATGATTTGTACGGTACCGCCTATGCGGGTGACCTCGAGGTGGAGGTGGTCGAGAGCGATGGCCGCGTGCAGCGGTTTACCGTGCCCTATGCCACGGTGCCGCAATTGCTGCGTGTTGGCCAACAACGCCTGAGCGCCACCGTGGGGGCTCTGCAAGACAACTCGTTGCGTGATGCGCCCGGCTTCTTTGAGGCCACGGTGCGCCGGGGCATCGGCAACCCATTCACGGCGTATACGGGCGTGAGCGGCACCGAGGGCTATGCTGCCGCCTTGCTCGGCGGCGGCTTTAATACGCCCGTCGGCGCGCTGGCCGCGGACGTGACGTTCTCCCGCACCGAGCTGCCGGCCGAGGTGCCCGGCTTTGGTCAAAAGATGGCGGGGCAGTCCTATCGGGTGAGTTACAGCAAGAGCATCGATGCCACGCAAACCAATATCTCGATGGCGGCGTATCGCTATTCCACCGACGGCTACCTGACGCTCAACGAGGCCGCCCGCCTGCGTCAGGATCTGAATGACGGGCTGGCGGGGCAGGATGTCGCGCGCCAGCGCAGCCGCCTGGACCTGACCGTTAACCAGCGCCTGGGGGAAGGAGGCGGGTCCTTCTATGTGAATGGCAGCAGCGCGACCTACTGGAACCAGAACCGGCGCAATACCAGCTATGCGGTGGGCTACTCCAACTCATGGGGCCTTGCCAGCTACAGCATTTCCACTCAGCGCACCATGGAACGCAACCTGTTCGGTGGTGCCGGGCGCGATATTAACAGCGTTAATTTCAGCCTGAGCGTACCGCTGGGGTGGTCGTCGTCGGCGCCCCGCCTGACCACCGGCCTGGGGCGCAGCAGCGACGGCCGTCAGGACCTGCGTGCCGGCGTAACCGGCACCTTTGGCGAGCAACGCCAGGGCAGCTACAGCGCCTCGACCAGCCACAGCCGGTCCGGTTCGACGGACTCCCGCTCCAACCAGTTCAACCTGGGCTACCAGGCGAGTGTCGCCACTGTCAGTGCCGGCTACAGCCACTCCAGTGGCAGCCGGGGGCTGACCCTGGGCGCCAGCGGCGGTGTGGTGATGCATGGCGACGGCGTGCTGTTCTCGCAGCGGCTGGGCGACACCATAGGGATCGTTCAGGTGCCGGGCGCGGCCGGTGCGCACCTTGCCAATAACGCCGGCGTGAAAACCAATGGCGAGGGCTACGCGGTGGTGCCCTACCTGCAGCCCTACCAGCGCAACGAGGTCACGGTCGATCCGAAGGGCCTGCCCCTGGACGTGGAGCTGAAGAGTTCCTCGGCCACGGCCGTGCCGACCGCCGGCGCCGTGGTGAAGCTGCTGGTGCCGACCAGCACCGGCCGCAGCGCGCTGATCGAGGCGCCCCTGGCCGACGGGCGATCGCTGCCGTTCGGCCAGGATGTGTACAACGAGGCCGGCGAGGTGGTCGGCGTGGTGGGGCAGGCCAGCCGGCTGTGGGTGCGCGGCATCGAGGAGCGCGGCCGGCTGACGGTGCGCTGGGGCCAGGATGCCGCGCAGCACTGCGCGATCGACTATGACCTGGCCACTATCACGAGCGCCGGGGCGCTGACCGGCCAATGCCTGTCCCCTGGCCACACACACTGAGGAATTCGCGGATGAAGATGCGTAGTTTGTTGATAACGGGCCCGGGGGCATGCCTGCTGGCTCTGCTCGTGGCATTGGCGCCAATCACGGCAACGGCTGAGGATGAGGACGCGCCGGCGGTGAATATCGTGTTTCCCCAGCAGATGGTCCTGAACGACGTCCCGGTGGGCCAACCGATGAGCGGTTGGTATGAGTCTAATGTTGTTCGGCACAGTTCTCCTCCTTCAACCGACTACTCAGGTGCATCAAGGATGGAATACACGCCGGAGATCCCCGTAGTGGGTAGCTACAACGGTGCAACCCTGTATGACTCGGGCATCAGTGGCGTTGGTATGTTGATAGAGCGTTCAGCACTTTCCCCTTCCGGGACCAGTCAATGGTCGAGATGGAGAGCGTACGTTGGCAGCGATCTAAATGTTGAGCCCAGAGGGAACGGGTCGTCTGGATTTCTCTATAAATTGAGGCTTCGTTTTGTCCGGGTCGGTCCCGTCAGCGGAGGGCCGGTGCAGATTCCGGCGAGAAGGCTAGGGCCTGACAATATCCGATACCTAACGTGGGATAGGCGGAGTAGCATATGGCGCGACAGGACCCTGTGGCTCGGCGCGCTCAACGTGGAACAGCCCCCGGCCGCCTGCGGTATCCGTTACGACTCCGGCGCCTCGGTCGCCCTGGGCTCGCTGGCCCCTTCCGCCTTTCCCGCGGTCGGCAGCCGCAGCCCGCTGCGCCCCTTTACCTGGAGTGCGGGCTGCGAGGTTGCAGGCGACGCGACTGCGGTGCGCCAGGTGGATGTAACCTACGGCTCCCTCACCAGCATCACCGATGCCGAAAACGGGCGCACGGCGGTGCAGGCCGGCGGCGCCACCGGCCTGGAGTTCGAGGTGGTGCGCGGGGTCTCCGGCGCCAGCCCCGAGGGCACGCCGGTCAGGTTCGGGACGGCGCTGAATCTGGGCGCGACCAGCACAGCCGCACCGGTCAACCTGGTGGAGAACATGGGCGTGCGCCTGGTGCGCACGGGCGAGATCGGCGAGGGCCCCACCGAGGGCGGCATCACCATCAACCTGACCTACCGTTGAGCCATGGTGCCTCGATGGCCGTCGCCCCTTAAGGCTCCCGGGAGGGTAAAATGAAACTGAGTCTGTCTGTCGTTTGCGCCGCCGTGCTGATGATGCTGGTGTCCCTGCCTTCACGGGCCGCGATCACCCTGTACGGCAACCGGGTGGTCCTGCAGGAGAACGAGCGGGCCGGGTCGCTGCGCATCAAGAACAGCGGGCAGGAGCCGGTGATGATCCAGTCCTGGATCGACGACGGCCAGCTGGAGGTGGCGCCGGAGGCGCTGGCGACGCCCTTTGCGGTGACCCCGCCGATATTTCGCCTGGATGCCGGTCAGGATCGCACCCTGCTGGTGCGCGTGTTCGACACGGCCACGGTGCCGGGCGATCGCGAATCGCTGTACTGGCTGAGTGTGCTGGAGGTTCCGCCGAAGCGGCAGGATGCCCAGGCCTCGTTGCAGATAAATGTGCGCTCGCGGGTGAAGCTGCTCTACCGCCCGGCCGGGTTGCGGGGCAGGGCGGCGGAGGCTCCGGCTGCGCTGCGTTTCCGCTGGCACGGGCAGGGCGAGGCAAGGATGCTGCGCATCGAGAATCCGACGCCGTGGCACGTGAACCTGCTGGACATGACGGTGGGCGGGGTGACTGAGCAGGTGGAGGTGGCCCAGGGGGTGGTGGCGCCCCTCTCGCACCTGGACATACCGCTGCCGGCGGGGGCAGATGATCGTGCCCGCCGGGTGATGTTCCGCTGGGCCGGTGACTACGGCGATGTCCATCGGACCACGGCCAGTATTGAGCACTGAATCCGGACATACGGGGCTGGTTGACCGATAGCTTGCACGGGCCGCTTTATAAGGGCACTCCCGTCTGGCTGCTCTCCGGGAGTGGCTTTCTTGGTGTGCCGAAGTTGCGTCGGCACGCCTTTTTTTTCGTTTCACGCAACCTATCATCTGCTACTTTCTGAAAGAAGACGACGGCCGTGGCGGTTTTCTCTCGAAAAAGCCGGCCGGAGTCGGGTATAACCATATCGGTTATCGACCACTATTACTCAGTCAGAATCGCGTGAGCTTGCCGGTATCGCAGTGGGCTGGCCCGCACTTTTGATGTGTCTGTTTGTTACTAACCCGTCAGGCAACCGCAGCCTTAAGGAGATATTGTGTCTGGTTTTCGTCCGGATATTCGCGTTGCACTGTTGGACGACCATGCCATCGTGCGACATGGGATCGTGTCTCAGCTCTCTAAAGAGCCTGACTTTCTGATCGTGGGTAACTATGAAAACAGCCGTACCATGATCACTGGCCTGCGGCAGGCCCCGGCGGATGTGCTGCTGGTGGACTATGCACTGGGGCCTTCCGAGGTCGATGGGGTGTCGCTGATCCGGGCGCTCAAGACCAAGTTCCCCGAGAGCCGGATTCTGGTGTTTTCCTCTCACTACGACCCCGCCACCGTCGCCTTGGCGCTGCGCGTGGGGGCCCGGGGGTTCGTCGGTAAAAGCCAGAATATGACCGAGATCGTCAAGGCGATCCGGGTCGTGGCCGCAGGCTCGGTCTACCTTGATGCCGATATGTCCTATCGTCTGGCCGAAAGTTCGACCGGCCCCGTGTCGGAGTTCGAGTCGGCCGTGGTGGAGGCCGAGGCCAGGCTGCTGGCAGGCGCCAAACTGTCTATCAAGGAACGTGAGGTGATCCGTTGTTTCCTCGACGGCATGACAGTGAGCCAGATCGCTGAAAAATTCGATCGCAGCGCCAAGACCATCAGCACACAGAAGTCCATGGCGTTCCGCAAGCTGGGGGTTACCTCGGACAACGAGCTGTTCAAGCTTAAGCACACGCTGGAAGAGTTATGAGGCGTGGAGGGTACGCCGGGGCAGTCGCATGGTTGCTCATGGCGTTTTGCGTCAACGCCAACCCTGTTGTCCTGACGGATGAGGAGCGAAGCTGGATTGCCGAACACCCCGTGGTGCACATGGCGGTTGACCCGGACTGGAAGCCGGTGGAGTACGTGGAGAACGGTCAACACCTTGGGTTGGTGTCCGAATATGTCGCGGCCATAGAGCGCAAGACCGGCTTGCGCTTCGAGCGAGTGCCCAATACGGGGTGGGGGGCGGTGACCGGGGAGCTTGAGCGGGGCGATGTGGATGTGCTGCCTGCGGCGCTGAAGGCATTCACGACGCCCGGGGTGGCACAGTACATCAACTTCACCGGCAGCTATTACGTGGGCACCACCTTCGTGGTGACCGACAACGAGTCTATCTCCATCTATGACCTCAACCGCCTCAACGGCAAGGTGGTGGCCCTGAAAGGGGGCGGTGCCTACCAGGCCAGGATCCAGGCCTTGTATCCCGAGGTCAGGATCCTGGCCACCGCGTCGACCGAGGAGGCCCTGCAGGCCGTGGTCGAGGGTCGGGCCGATGCGGCGCTGGATGGCAGCCAGGCCATACAACCGCTGTTGCGTCGCAAATACCGCGGCCTGCTCCATGTCTCGGGGGTGATCGGCAGTCTGCCGATGGAGCTGGCCATGGGGGTGCGGCGCGACCTGCCCATACTGCACTCGATCATCGACAAGGTGCTGGCATCGCTCACGGCCAGCGAAACGGATGAGATGATTCAGCGTTGGTACGAGGAGACCGACTACGGCGCCCCTACGCTCTCGGTCGTGATCCAGTACTACGGCCCGCAACTCGTCCTCGCCGTCGCGGGACTGTTATTGATGTCGGGTTTCGCATTGCATGCCCGGCGGGAGCGCCGCCGGGCGGTGCGGAGCGAGAAAGAGAAGACCATGTTCCTGGCGGTGATGAGTCATGAAATTCGCTCGCCCATGAATGCCATTCTGGCGTCCATGGAGCTGCTCCAGCGTAGCGAGCTTCCCCAGGAACCCGGGCGCCTGATCCATCTCGCCGCCAGTGGCGCGGAGAACCTGCTACGGTTGCTTGACGATGTGTTGGACATCTCCAAGCTTGAGGCGGGCCGCCTGGAGCTGGATATCGGCCCGGTGGACATCATGGAGCTGGCGCAAACGGTGGCCGATCTGTTGTCCTTTCAGGCGCGGGAGAAAGGGGTGGCGTTGGTCGTGGAGGAACGGGAGCCCATCGCGCGCCGGGTCATGGTCGATCGGTTGCGCGTGGGGCAGATTCTGCACAACCTGGTGTCCAATGCGGTCAAGTTCACTGCTACGGGTACCGTGACGATCAGCGCAGGTTACGAGGAGGCGACACAGACCCTGCACCTGCGGGTGGTCGACACCGGTGTTGGCATGGATGCCGATGTGCGCAGGCGGCTATTCGAGCCCTATTCCCAGGCCTGTGCCGCGACAGCGCGCAAGTTTGGTGGCACTGGGCTTGGCCTGCCCATCTGTCGCGAGCTGGTTGAATTGATGCAGGGCCGGATGGAGGTGGAAAGTGAACCGGGTAGCGGAACCACCATCGCCGTCCACCTGCCCTGTAAACTGCATGCAACCCTGTTTTCCGGGCAGCGGGAAACCTCATCTGCGGTGATCGAGCGAGATGTCCGCTTGAGCGGTATGTCGCAGGTGATCAATGTGCTCTTGGTGGAGGATACGCCGGCCAATCAAGTCGTGATGCAGACGCAGCTCGACACCCTGGGCTGCCGCAGTACCTTGCCATAGACGGTGCGGCGGCGCTGGAGTGCCTCGAGCGGGGTGGGTTTGATGTGATCCTGATGGATTGCGATTTGCCCGATATCCCGGGGTACGAGGTGACGCGGCGCTGGCGCGAGCGCGAGGCGGTGCTAGGCCTTGTCCCGACGCCGATTATCGCCGTTTCCGCTTCTACCGACACGGGGCACACGGCGTCTTGTTTCGAGGCGGGAATGGATGGCGTGCTGAAAAAACCCATCAAGCTGGCCAAGCTGCAGGACACCTTGCAGCTGTGGTGCGAGGCCGCGGCGGAGCCGGTGCCGGACGAAACGGTCGTGATGATGGATCACGACGCCATGCTGCAGTCGCTGGAAATGGACCTCGACGCGTTACAGCAATCCTGGAAGGAGGAAGACTGCGCTCGTGCTACGCACTTCGCCCATCGCCTGGTAGGCGCTGCCGAGGTCTTGGGGGCTATGAGTCTGGCTGAGTCGGCCCGGCAACTCGAAACGCGCTTCAAACAAGGGGAAGGAGATGTTCCCGAGTTTACGTTGCAGTCGCTGGAGCCGTTGCGGGCACACCTGCACGATTGGGCCAGGACCGTTCGCCGAAGCTAGCAGAGATGCCTTGATGCGCCGTGCGCTGATTTAGTCCCAGTCCGATATGTCCTTTACTCTCCCGTCGTTATAGTGACTCATACGTCACAGCAATGTCGAGAGAGCGGACATGGAACAGCAGTCATCACAGGCGACTTCGGCAACCAGTGTGCCACGTGTACTGATAGTGGATGATGGTTGTGCCGACAAGGTGGTCGGCGCGGCATCGGGTGTGGCGACCGACTGGTATTCGCACACCGTGGTCCCTTCTCTGGAGGCGGCTGTCCGGGCGCTGAATGAAGAGCCGTTCGATGCCGTGGTCAGCCATGTTTCCCCCAGTCAGGGGGAAACATGGCCCTGCCTTCGCTATTGCTGGACTTGCACCGGGGGGGCGGGCTTGCCAAATTGCCCGCCGTGCTCTGGTGCAGCACGCACTCCTCGAGCATTCTGGACTTCCATGCCCGGCTGGCACGTCAGTCGGGGGTGCAGGTTAAGCTCGTCTCCTCGCTCGATGCTCACGCGGCGCGTGATTTCCTGCGCCTGCTCGCCGATGGCGAGGGGAAGAAAAGGCCGGTTTACCCGGAAGGTGTTGCCTCGCTGGATGCTCAGGATCTATTGCAGGGCTTGCTTTCCGACGGCGATATCCGGGTGGTGCTGCAGCCGCAGGTCGACCTGGCATCGGGCCGGATTGTGGGTGCAGAAGCTCTGGCTCGCTGGAAGCACCCTGAGTTAGGCGAGATCCCCCCGTCGATGTTCGTGCCTCTGGCCAACAAGGTCGGTCTCAATGTGCTGCTGTTTCACTGCATTGAGGCCAAGGTTGTTGCCGTATTGCGTGAGTTGGGGCAGCACGGTATTTCGGTGCCCATATCGGTCAACGCGTCGGCGGATACCCTGTGCACCGTCGATCTGGCCAAGCGGTTGGAGCGGCGGCTCAAGTGTGCGGGCGTGCATAGTTCGTTGTTCAAGATCGAGCTGACCGAAGATGTATCGGTAACCGATACGCTGTCGTTGTCGGCCGCGATCAGCTGGCTGCGCTTGCGCGGTTTTCACGTATCCATGGACGACTTCGGTTGTGGCGCCGCCACGCTTGATTTGTTGACCAAGTTACCCTTCTCGGAACTGAAGATCGACGGCCACTTCGTGCGAGAAATGCGACGAAACCAGGGTTGCGAGGCGGCTGTTTCGACTGCCATTTCTCTTGGGCGGGTCATGAACATGAAGGTGGTAGCGGAAGGCGTGGAAACGCCGGAACTCGCCGAGCTGTTGCTTAGTCAGGGGTGCGAAATAGGGCAAGGGTATGCGCTGTCTCCTCCCCTGGAAGTGGATGTGTTTATTTCGGCGTTGTTTTCAAATACGCGGGAACGGCCGGCCGAGGCGTTGCTTCAGTAATAATCCTGCACGAGGCTATTTCATTAGCCGGAATAAGTGACAGTCGAAATTCATATGAGTGGGAAGGGTGATTTCATGCATCCGCGTGAGTTGCTCAGGGCAAGTATGAACTGGGCGAAGTTGAATCTTTCTCAGGCGTTATTTCCCTGGGTGGTGATTGGGTTGTTTCTGATGTCCGGCGTTCACAGTTTATTGGACTGGCCGGCAACGATGGAGTTTTTTCATGTCGGTTATCGCATTAACCGGATCTGGCCAATTGCCGCTGTTATTTCGACTGCCGCGGAGTTGGCACTTCCCATATTTCTTATTTTTGGGCTGCTGCCGCGTTTCTCCGTCTGTGGTCTGCTTCTGATAAACACGCTGGCAATTATCTGGTTTGGCTCGCAGCTTGACGGCTTGACTGATACGAGCTTCCAACTGCGTTTAATGGTTGAAGGGATATTGGCAATGTGGTTGTGGCATGGCTGGGAATTGTGATTGTTCGAGCAGTGGCCGGGTCTGGCCGTCTGAGGTGTTGGGATTGATGAGATTATGTTTTCACGGGGTGCTCGATATGCCGAATATTGCGAGCTTTATTCGC
Organism: Oceanisphaera submarina; assembly: GCF_046521305.1. Classification (NCBI taxonomy): domain Bacteria; kingdom Pseudomonadati; phylum Pseudomonadota; class Gammaproteobacteria; order Aeromonadales; family Aeromonadaceae; genus Oceanisphaera; species Oceanisphaera submarina. Next base: position 49,900 of record NZ_JBKGFN010000004.1, read on the forward strand.
CTGATATGTGGCGGACGTTTATCCGGGGTGAGTTATTTACCGGTTGTTGTTGCAGTCGGTCTTGGCGTTGGTCACCCATCCGCCCGGGCATCGGCAGAGGCGGAAATGTGCGATTTGTATTTCTCCGGTGGTGTGGTGCTCGAACAAGTTCCGGTGGCGCGGACTCAGGCGCAGCAGGCGCGTGGGCTCATGAAACAAAACGACGTCGGCAACGGAATGTTGTTCGAGTGGGAGATCGAGGAGCAGCGGGCCTTCTGGATGCGCAATACCTGGGTGCCTCTCAGTATCGGGTTCTTCTCGGCCGACGGCACCTTGTTCGCCATCAAGGACATGGAGCCGGAAACGGACGATTACCACTTTTCCGGTCGGCCGGCTCAGGACGCGCTCGAACTGGCCCAGGGCGAGTTTGAACGTAAGGGGTTGGTTGTCGGCTCTCGCCTGACGAGGCGAGTGTGTGGCACCTGAGTTCAGACGCCTGTTCTCGACTCTGTCTAAAGGGACGTCGAGATGGCTCTTTTGATTCCTCTATCGGTGACAGCATATGGTACAGAAAGCATTACGCATCCTTATTGCCGACAGCCGACAGCCGACATCCGCAGGTATTGATGATCGACTGGATGCTCAATCGGCTGGGGTATTACCGCATAGTGCCGGCGCAGTCGGCCGGCGAATTGCAGAGCTTGAGTCAATGTCTGGGCCCCAGGCTGGATGTTCTGATTGCTGACGCCAGGTTGATTAACGCTACCCTCGGGTTGCGGGCCTCTGCCTTTGAGCACTGTCAGAACCTTCTTCTGTACGAGTGTCAGGTTGTGTGGGGGGAACAACAGCTTGTGCCCAGTGCTAACCAGATCATGGTCAGACTGCCCGGCAGTATCGACGACGCAAGCCTGGGCAGCTTTATGACGCTGATCGAGTGTTGTTACGCATCTGCCAGCCGTTGCTCACCGCGGTATCAACAAGTTATCAATTCACAAGCAGCGGTATGAATGGGCGTTATGTATCAAGGTGGTCTCGTTATTCACTCGTGTCGACCAAGGATACTGTGATCGTTTTTTGCGATTGCTGTAATTAGATTAATCCATTGTGCGAAAAGCCAGTGTTTTATAAATAATCTGCTTGTGACTATTTTCTAAAATTGTTGTGAGTCCCTCATAGAAATGGACAGGAGATAACTGAAATGTCTAAAAATAAATGCCCGGTCATGCACGGTGGCGCGACTGAAAACAGCATATCCAATATGGTTTGGTGGCCCAAAGCGCTCAACCTCGATATCTTGCACCAGCACGACAGAAAGACCGACCCGATGGGGGCAGATTTCGACTATCGGGAAGAAGTTAAAAAGCTCGACTTCGCGGCGCTCAAACAAGATCTGCTGGCACTGATGACCGACAGTCAGGAATGGTGGCCAGCGGATTGGGGACACTACGGCGGTTTGATGATCCGTATGTCATGGCATGCGGCGGGTACTTATCGGGTCGCTGACGGTCGCGGCGGTGCCGGCACCGGCAACCTGCGTTTTGCCCCCCTCAACTCTTGGCCGGACAACGTCAATTTGGATAAAGCGCGCCGTCTGCTGTGGCCGATCAAGAAAAAATACGGTAACAAGCTCAGTTGGGCTGATTTGATTGCCTATGCCGGTACCATAGCTTATGAGTCCATGGGCTTGAAAACCTTTGGCTTCGCCTTTGGCCGTGAAGATATCTGGCACCCGGAAAAAGATATCTACTGGGGTTCCGAGAAAGAGTGGTTAGCTCCCAGCGGAAGCGAAGGCAGCCGTTATTCCGGTGAGCGCGATCTCGAAAACCCACTTGCCGCAGTGATGATGGGGCTGATTTACGTCAACCCGGAAGGTGTGGATGGCAATCCCGATCCGCTGAAAACGGCGCATGACGTGCGTGTTACTTTCGAACGCATGGCGATGAACGACGAAGAAACCGTTGCCCTTACTGCCGGTGGCCACACCGTGGGCAAATGCCACGGCAACGGCGACGTTACGCTCCTCGGTCCGGACCCGGAGGGCGCAGAATTTGAAGATCAAGGTTTGGGCTGGGTTAATAAAACCAAACGTGGAATTGGCCGCGACACCGTGTCCAGCGGTATCGAAGGCGCGTGGACCACGCACCCGACGCAGTGGGACAACGGCTATTTCCAACTGCTGCTCAACTACGAGTGGGAATTAAAGAAAAGCCCGGCGGGCGCGTGGCAGTGGGAGCCGCTAAATATCAAAGAAGAAGACAAGCCGGTGGATGTGGAAGATCCATCGAAACGCTACAACCCGATCATGACCGACGCTGACATGGCGATGAAAATGGACCCGGAATACCGCAAGATTTCCGAGCGATTTTACAACGACCCTGCCTATTTTTCCGAAGTCTTCGCTCGCGCCTGGTTCAAATTGACCCACCGCGATATGGGGCCCAAGGCACGTTATATTGGTCCCGAGGTGCCTCAAGAAGACTTGATCTGGCAAGACCCTGTACCCGCAGGGAGCACAGACTACGATGTCGCAGCGGTAAAAGCCAAGATTGCCGCCAGCGATTTGAGTATTAGTGAAATGGTCGCCACTGCTTGGGATAGCGCCCGGACTTTCCGTGGTTCCGATAAGCGCGGTGGTGCTAACGGTGCCCGTATTCGCCTGGTGCCACAAAAAGATTGGGCTGGCAACGAACCGGATCGCCTGAGTAAAGTTCTGGACATTCTTGAACCCATAGCCGCTGAAAGCGGTGCGAGCGTGTCGGATGTCATTGTGCTGGCGGGGAATGTTGGTGTCGAGCAGGCTGCCAAAGCTGCGGGGTTCGATGTGACCGTGCCCTTCTCTGCGGGCCGTGGCGACGCTACGCAGGAGATGACCGACCCGGTTTCCTTCGCCGACCTGGAACCTATCCACGACGGCTACCGTAACTGGCTGATGAAAGACTATGTGGTCGGCGCCGAAGAACTGATGCTGGATCGCACCCAATTGATGGGGCTGACCGCGCCGGAAATGACGGTGCTGGTTGGCGGTATGCGTGTACTTGGCACTAACCATGGTGGCACTAAACACGGTGTATTCACTGACCGCGTAGGTGTGCTTAGCAACGATTTCTTCGTGAATTTGACGGACATGAATTACACCTGGAACTCGACGGGTAGTAACCTGTACGAAATCCGCGAGCGTAAAACTGATTCGGTCAAGTGGACGGCAACACGGGTGGATTTGGTTTTCGGCTCTAATTCGATCCTTCGCGCTTATGCCGAAGTGTATGCACAAGACGATAATCAGGAGAAATTCGTCAAAGACTTCGTTGCCGCGTGGGTAAAAGTGATGAATGCGGATCGCTTCAATCTCGTCTGATACTCGGAGAATATCCCCACGTCAAGAAAATGGGAACGTGGGGCGCTTAGTCACGGAAGAAAAACGATACAACACATAACAAAACCATCCAGCGAACTTGCCAAAGGCGCGCACCGCTGATGGTTGCCGTTAACTGTTTATGTGCACTGTTGTCTCCATTTGTTGGAAATGAGCACAGGTGCTGTGCCGGGTGCGATGTGTTCGAATCTTTATTCTAGCTATAGAATCTTTTTGGCCAACTATCCAAAAAAGGAAAACACCTATGCAACGTATTATTCGCCGCTTGCTTACTGCCTGTGCACTTTCTGGCGCTATTGCCAGTGCCGGAGCCCTGGCGGCAGAACATCCCACCATTCGCGCCATGTCTGGTGCCACTCCGGTTAGTCAATTGCCGGCTGGTAAAACCGCATTGTTGGTTATTGACTTCCAGAATGAATACTTTACCGGCAGAATGCCTATTCCGGACGGCACTTCGGCCCTGGACAATACACGTCAATTGATCAATTTTGCGGATAGCAAGAATATGCCGGTCTATCATGTCCAGCACATTGCACCGGAAGACTCGGCAGTATTCGCCATTAACGGCCAAACCGTGAAGTTTCACCCGGATATGATGCCCCGGGACAAAGACACGGTTTTGCAGAAAACCACCGTTAGTGTATTTGCCAGTACCGATCTGGACAGCCGCTTGAAAAGCTCCGGTATCGAGAACTTGATTATCACCGGCCTCATGACCCACGCCTGCGTCGCTGGCGCTGCCCGCGATGGGGCGACCCTTGGCTATAACGTCGTGGTTGCCTCCGACGCTTCGGCCACTCGTACCGTTACCCGATTCAATGGTGAGACGGTCGACAAGGATACCTTGCACAAGGCCGCGTTGGCCGAGATTGAGGACACCTTCGGCGATGTGATGACCACTAATCAGATCCTGCAATTGCCGGTGCAGTAAATATGAATCAGATGCTCGCCATGCGCGTATTTCGCTGCATTGTAGAGTCCAGGAGTTTTTCAGCCGCCGCCGAGCGGCTGGATACCACCCACTCTTCAGTGTCTCGGCACTTGCAACAACTGGAGTCTTCACTGGGTGTGCGTCTGATCAATCGAAATACCAGGAACATGAGTCTCTCGGCAGCTGGTGAGCGTTACTACACCGCCTGTGTGGACATACTGGATCGAGTCGATGCTGCTTCGCGGGCCGTACTTCTGGAACAGGAGCGCCCCTCCGGGCGGCTACGGGTCAGCCTTCCCCTGGTGGTAGGAACGCTCGAGATGGCGCATTGGTTACCGGCTTTCCAGCAGCGCTATCCGGATATCCAGGTCGATTTGTCCTGCTCGGATTCTTTTGTCAATCTGGTGGCTGATGGGTTCGATGTGGCCATTCGCATCTGTGATGCCTTGCCCGATAGCAGTCTGGTTGCACGCTTGCTCATGACATCGCCCATGGTGATGGTCGCGTCATCTGCGTATGTTTACAACTACGGCTTGCCAGGTACGGTTGCAGAGCTGGACGAGCACCAGTTGCTGAGTTTCGCCTCGACCACCCAGTGGTCTCTGACCAGTGAGAGCGGCGAATCGGTTGCCGTGGTGACCAGTAATCACTTTCATACGGACACCATCACTGCATTACATGCCTGCGCGCTGGCGGGCGGGGGGATCGCGCCCTTTACGCTGTCGACCGTTCAGGACGATTTACGCAGCGGCAGGTTGGTGCGGATTCTTTCCAACTACACCCTGGGAAAGCGTCATTACTATGTGCTGTATCCTCATGTTCGGAACTTGTCGGCCAAGGTAAGGGCGTTTATCGATTTTATGGCCGATCACTACCGATCTGAACAGCAGCCGAACCTGGGGTAACAGTGAACTTGAGTAGCTGCCCAGAGCGCAGGCATGGGTAGATACGATCCGAGGCATTCAGGCCTTGGATGCTGCAAAGTAAACTACGATCTCGCGCAAGCGAGGAAACAGTCGCAACATAGGTACGGACGTTACAGACATTCAGGCCACAATCAATAACTGTCGTCATCAAGAAGGCCACTCCGGCCGCTACAACCAAGCTGACAAGGAGCCAGCATGAATTTCCCGAGATCTACTCTGCTCGCTGTTATACCCCTATGGCTCGCCGGCCATGCCGTCGCAGCCGACTCGCTGACGGATGCGGTCCACCTCGCGGCACAGCCGACGATGCAGGAATATAATATTCCCGGCATGGCCATTGCGATCAGCCACAAGGGCCAACAGCATTTCTTCGAGTACGGTGTCGCTTCCCTCGACAACCGCCAGCCCGTGGATCGCCACACCCTGTTCGAACTTGGCTCGGTGAGCAAACTGTTCACCGCCGTTCTCGGCTCTTACGCCGAGGCGAGCGGTACACTCAATCTCACTGATAACGCCAGTCAATACCTGCCAGACCTGGAAGGCAGCGCCTTCGACCATATCAGCCTGCTCGACCTGGCCACCTACACGGCAGGCGGCCTGCCGCTGCAGTTCCCCGAAACCGTCACCGACCGGGAGCAGATGCTCGACTACTACCGCAACTGGAAGCCGATTTATCCGTCCGGCGACCGGCGGCTCTATTCCAATCCCAGCATCGGCCTGTTCGGCCATCTGGCCGCGGCAAGCCTGTCCACGCCCTTCCAGAGCCTGCTGGAGCAGGACCTGTTCCCGCAACTGGGCATGCAGGAGAGCTATGTCCAGGTCCCTGAGAAGCAGATGTCACGCTACGCTTGGGGCTATCGCGACACCACTGCCATTCGAGTGCAGCCCGGAATGCTCGATGCCGAAGCCTACGGCGTGAAATCCAGCGCCGCCGACATGCTGAGTTTCATCGAGGCCAACCTTAACCCGGACACACTGGAGCCCCCGCTGCGTCAGGCCATCAGCGCCAGTCACCGGGGCCATTACCAGGTTGGCGACACGACCCAGGCTCTGGGTTGGGAAAGCTACGTTTACCCCCTCAGCCTGGAGCGCCTGCAGGCGGGAAACTCCACCGTCATGGCGCTGGAGCCCCACACCGTCGAGCGCTTCGACGCGCCCAGGCCCGCCGATGGGGATTTACTGCTGAACAAGACCGGTTCGACCAACGGCTTCGGCGCATATGTTGTGCTGCTGCCGGCACGGGACACCGGCCTGGTGATACTGGCCAATCGCAACTACCCCAATGCCGAGCGAGTACGTCTGGCGCTACAAATACTCGACGCGCTCGATCAGGATGTGTCGACTACACAATAGCAATGCAGAGGACGAAGCCGGGCTGAGGGCTCTCTCATCGCGTCCGCAGCGGGCTTTTTTGTGGCCTAAAACCGCGCGATAAAGGCCCGGTATTCACCGATAGCCTGCTCCTGGCTGATGGCGCGCAGGCGCAGCGCGCTGCCCGGTCGGCATTGTGCCAGCCGGGCGCAGGCCAGCGGGGTAAGGGTGCCCAGGCGAGGGTAGCCGCCTATGGTCTGCCTGTCGTTGAGCAGCACTATGGGCCGGCCGTCGGGGGGCACCTGCACCGCCCCCAGGCAGAGTCCTTCGGAGATCAGGGATCCTATGTTGCAGTGCAACAAGGATCCTTGCAGCCGGATCCCCATGCGATCCGAACGCGGATCCACGGTCCAGGGCTGAGCAAAGGCGGTGAGCAGGCTGGCATCGTCAAAATGGCGGAACTGGGCGCCGGGGATCAGCGTCATCCTGGGCTCGTCGGTGTAATCGCGGCGCTCGCCGGCGGGCAGGATGCGCGCCGGGGCCGAACCCTGGGCGGCCGGATCAAAGGCCAGCCGGTCGCCCGCCGCCAGCGGGCTGCCGTCACCCTTGTGGCCGCCCAGGCCATCGCGCACCACGCAGGCGGTGCTGCCCAGCACGGGGTCGGCCACAACGCCGCCGGCCACCGCCAGATAGGCGCGCAGCCCGTGCCGGGCCATGCCCAGGCTGAGTTTGTCTCCGGGCTTGAGGGTAAAGGCGGACCAGGGCGCCAGGGGCTCGGCGTTGACGCTGGCCGGCATGTCGGCGCCGCACAGGGCCAGGCGGCAGGGCCGCTCGGCCTCGAGGGTGACGCCGCCCAGGGTGATCTCCAGCGCCGTCGCGCCCCAGGGGTTGCCCGCCAGCCAGTTGGCCCAGGCCCAGGCGTGCACATCCGCCGGTCCTCCCTGGGTCACGCCCAGCCGGCGCACGCCGAAACGGCCGGCGTCCTGCAGGGTACTGAGCGGGCCGGGTTTATGAACGAACAGGCTCATGGCGTCTCCATGGGCGTGGTGTCTCCGCCCTGGCGCTCGAATTCGGCGCGGTCGACGGGCGCAAAGCGCACCCGGTCGCCCGCCCGCAGCAGGCTCAGTTGCCGACTTGTCGGGTCGAACAGTCGGGTGGGGGTGCGCCCCAGCAGGTTCCAGCCGCCGGGGGTCACGCTGGGATAGACGGCGGTCTGGCGGCCGGCGATGGCCACGCTGCCGGCGGGCACCCGTGGCCGCGGGCTGTCGTGCCGGGGCAGTTCCAGGGGCGCGGGCAGGGTGCCCATAAAGGCGAAGCCGGGGGCAAAGCCGAGGGCGAACACCCGGTAACAGTGGCCGCTGTGCAGTTCGATGATCCGGTCGGTATCCAGCCCTGTGTGTTGCTCCAGCCGGGCCAGGTCGGGCCCCACGCTGGGGTGATACCACACCGGCAGGGTGCGCACCGGGGCGCTGTCGTCCTCCTCCACCGGGATCAGCTCGGCCAGCAGGCCCTGCAGCAGGGCGCGGGCCTCTCCGTGATCCAGCGTGAGCGGGTCGAACTGCACCAGCAGGGTGGTGTAGGAGGGCACCAGATCCACCAGCCGGTTGCCAAAGGCCCGCTCGCAGTCTGCCACCAGGGCGGTGATCCAGTTCATGTTGCCCTCGTCTATGGTGTCGAACAGCCGCACCAGCCAGGCGTCCATGCCGGCATTTTCCAGCCGGGGGGTCATTTCAGGGTGTCCAGCATGCGGCGAATGGCGGCCACCGCCGCGATAGACTCGGGGTTGTCGCCGTGCACGCACAGGGTGTCGGCCTGCAACCGCAGTTCGCCGCCGTCATTGGCGATCAGCGGCTGGCCGGTGGCGATGCGCCGGGCCTGCTCCAGTATCTGCGACGTTTGGTGATGCACGGCGCCGGGCAGGGAGCGGGACACCAGAAAGCCCTCGGTGTCGTAGGCCCGATCGGCAAAGGCCTCGAACCACAGGCCAATGCCGTGGCGGGCGGCCAGGGCGCGGGCCGGAACCGGATCGGCGGTGGCCATCAGCATCAACGGCAGGCCGGCATCGAAGGCGGCCACCGCCTTCATCACCGCCGCCAGTTTTTGCTCATCCCGCATCATGTCGTTGTAGAGGGCGCCGTGGGGTTTGATGTAGTGCACCCGGGTGCCTTCGGCCCGGCACAGGGCGTCGAGCGCGCCCAGTTGATAGAGCACCATGTTTTCTATCTCGGCGGGGGAGCAGGCCAGCGTGCGGCGGCCAAAGCCGACCAGATCCGGATAGGCGGGATGGGCGCCCACTTGTACCTTGTGCTTCATCGCCAGGGCTATGGTGGCGCGCATGGTGTCGGGATCGGCCGCATGAAAGCCGCAGGCCACGTTGGCCAGGTCCACAAAGGGCATCACGGCTTGGTCCTGCCCCATGACCCAGGGGCCAAAACTCTCCCCCATATCGGCATTCAACAGTAGTCTGGGCATGATGTCGGCTCCGTCTTCAATCAATGTCTTTATCTTACCTTTACCGGACTCGGCATGCCCGGGGATCCCTTCATCAGTTGATGCCGTCGCCGGATTTGTAGAGAAATACTCTTGCCTGTCTGCTTTTTGCCATTATGATATGCGTTCATTTTAACCAAGAGGTCCGGTCAACCGCCGGTGTACCATATGGATTGCTCGCGAAGTTGCTTGCAACAGAGTTCTGAATTGTCACTTCCCCCCTGTCTTTTGCTGTCCCCGGCGCTCGCCCCCACATCCGGATTTGTCTGCTGCCCCGGCTATACTGATTTTGCCGGCCTGGCCTGCGTTATTCGCTGATCTGCATTCATCTACATCCTGTTAAGAGGTAAATCATGGAATTCCTGATGGATCCGTCTATTTGGGCGGGCTTGCTCACACTGATTATTCTTGAAATCGTGCTGGGTATCGACAACCTGGTCTTTATTGCCATTCTGGTCAAGAAACTGCCGCCCCATCAGCGCGACAAGGCGCGGATTATCGGTCTGTCGCTGGCGCTGCTGATGCGCCTGGCGTTGCTGAGTGCGGTGTCCTGGCTGGTCACGCTGACCGCGCCGCTGATCACCTTGGGTGAACTGAGTTTCTCGGGCCGGGATCTGATCCTGATGGGCGGGGGTATTTTCCTGCTGTTCAAGGCCACCACCGAGCTGCACGAGCGGCTGGAAGGCAAGATGCACGAAGAAGAAACCAGCACCGTTTATGCCGGTTTTGGCGTGGTGATTGCCCAGATCCTGGTGCTGGATGCGGTGTTCTCGCTCGACTCCATTATTACCGCCGTGGGGATGGTAGACAGCCTGCCGGTGATGATGACGGCGGTAATACTGGCGATGCTGGTGATGGTGGCTGCCTCCAAATCGCTGACCGATTTCGTCAACGCTCACCCCACCGTGGTGGTGTTGTGTCTGAGCTTCCTGCTGATGATCGGTTTCAGCCTGGTGGCGGAAGGTTTTGGCTTCCATATTCCCAAGGGTTACCTGTACGCCGCCATCGGTTTCTCGATTCTGATCGAGTTCCTCAACCAGCTGGCCCAGCGTAACTCCGCCAAGGAAGAAGCTCGTCAACCACTGCGCGAGCGGACCACCGCCGCCATTTTTCGTCTGATGGGCGGCAAGGATCACGCGCATGACGAACCAGCGCAGACCCAGGCACAAGCCCAGGCTCAGGGCTTTGCGGAAGAAGAGCGCAACATGATCAGCGGCGTGCTGTCACTGGCCGAGCGTTCCATTCGCACCGTGATGACGCCCAGATCCGATATTGTCTGGCTGGACGTGGCCGACAGCCGGGAAGATGTGATCGCCGAGCTGATGGCCTCTTCTCACAGCCAGTTTCCGGTATGCGATGGCGAACTGGACAACCTGCTGGGTGTGGTGCGTGCCAAGGATCTGATGGTGGGCCTGAAAGAAGGCAAAACCCTGGCCGAACTGGCCGAGGGCAATGACCCCATCATAGTGCCGGACAGTATCAGCGTGATCCGTCTGCTCAACATACTGCGCGATGCGCGCGGCAACATGGTACTGGTGAACGACGAATTCGGTACCGTACAGGGGCTGGTGACGCCGCATGACTTGCTGGAGGCCATCGTCGGCGAGTTTCTCGATGAAGACGAAGATCCCGAAGTGGTCTGCGAAGAAGGTGGCTGGTTGGTGAAGGGCAGCACCGATCTGCACTATCTGGAGCAGGTACTGTCGCGCCGCGGGCTGGTGGATCCGGACGACGAGTACGCCACCCTGGCCGGCATGTTGCTGGCCTGGAGCGGTCAGCTGCCGGAGTCCGGCGCCGTGTTCGAGCGCGAAGATCTGCGTTTCGAGGTCACGGAAGTGGAAGACTTCCGCATCGCCCAGGTGCGCATCACGCCCCTGGCCGCCTGAGCCTCGGCGATAACAGTATAAAAGGCCGGAGGGGATTATCCCCTCCGGCCTTTTTTATGGCTGTAATTCGGGAGAAGCTGGCGCCATTACCACCAGCGGCGTAGCTTGAGCCAGAGGCCCAGCCCCACGGCCAGTCCGGCGAGGATCAGGCAGAAGGTCCAGAAGGCGAACGGGCTGTCGGCTCCCGGCATGCCGCCCAGGTTGATGCCGAACAGGCCGGTGAGAAAGCTGGCGGGTAAAAACAGCAGCGCCATGACTGACATCTGGTAGGCGCGCTGGTTGGTGGCTTCGGCCATCAGGTTATTGACCTCGTCGGCCAGCACGGCGGTGCGGGCCACACCGGCGTCCAGATCGTCCAGCCAGCGGCGCAGCCGGTCGGCAATATCGAGCAGACGACGGCGATCATCGTCGTTGAGCCAGCCTATTTTTTCGCTGGCCAGCCGGGCCACCAGATCCCGCTGGGGTGAGAGGTAGCGACGCACCAGGATCAGCTGTTTGCGAATGCGGCCCAGCTGGCCCTGGGCCGGGCTTTCCCGCTCCAGTATGCGCTCTTCCAGTTCCAGGATTTGGTCGTGCAGGCTCTCCACGAACTCGCCGGCCCGGTCGGTGAGGGCGTCGCACATTTCCACCAACCAGTCTCCCTGAGTGACCGGACCATCGCTGTCGGCGAGTTGCTCGTAAACGTCCTGCTCCGACAGCAATGGTCGGTGCCGGCTACTGACAATCAACGAGGGAGTAATGTAGATGCGCAGCGCCACCATTTCTTCCGGGCTGCCGCCCTGGTTGTGGTTGATGCCGCGCAGGGTGAGCAGCAGGCTGTCGCCCTGGCGCACTAGCTTGGGCCGGCTGCTTTGGCCCAGCAGCGCCTCGCGGGCGGCTTCGTTGACCAGGGAAGTGGTGCGCAGCCAGTCGGCGGCCTGGGGTTGCTCGTAGTCCAGGTGCAGCCACACCGGCGTGGCCGCCGGCAGCGCCGAGCCCGCCGCCAGTGGCCGCAGACCGCCTTCGCGATGCAGTTGCAGGCGATAAATGCACTGTTCCGGTAGCTGTTCCATACGCATTTCCTCCCCAGGATCAGAGCCACCAGCTTACACCAAGGCGTGATTGGTCTCACCCGGGACTTATCAAAGCCTCGCAAAAAGACATTTCGCCATTGTCTTTTACCGATGGAGTGACAAAACTGGGCATAAAATAAGTCGGCAGGGAAGCGCTTGAACCCGGAAAGCGGTTGCCAGAAACCCTCAGCTCAAGCATTAGGCCTCCGGGTTACTCATAAGAAGTAGACACCTTCTATAGTTAGGTTTACGCCTGACGGGGAGGTGTAAGGTGTTTTTGCCGCCGCCGTTTCTCCTCCAGGGTGTGTTGAAATTTGATGTCAAATCAGTCTACTGAAGGAAACAAAAAATGAGCATGATCAAGCTTTCATTTGTGAGTATGGCCGCAGTATGTGTGCTGACGAGTTTCAGTGCACATGCCATCAATAAGAATTACGCCAAGAAGTTGGAGCAATCAGGTTGCACGCAGGTTACTGAAGCACAAGGTTGCGATATCAACAAGACGAAGGCCGAGAACGCGAAGGCGGGATTTGTAACAGCAAGCCAGGAGGCGCCTGTACATGCCCCTCGTTACAAGGATCTGGCTGGAAAAGATTCAATTAGTTCCCTTGACGTCATGACTGAGCGTGGATTCAAGAACGTCGATTCGCTTGAAAGCGGCAACACGCAATATGGCATCTACTACCATGCGCATAGCCACCTTTGTGTCCAGCTCACCATGGCAGAGGGCAAGGTCATTGCCGCGGACGACATCCAGTCCCACCCCCAGTGTCGTTAACGGCATATCGATTGCTGCCAGGGCGATCGGTCTGACAATGCATTCAAGCCGACGTCGCGTCGCGGTTCGGTTTAATTCAGGCGTTCATCATCACTCCAAACGGGCCCTTCGGGGCCCGTTTTGCTTCCCCTGTCTGCAATACTCAAGGTCAGCCCCGTCTCCTGAGAGGCCAATATGTATCTTCGGCTTGTTCTGCTACTCAGTCTGCTCTGCGCCGGTTGTGGTGTGGCCGGGGAGTGGCGGCCGGCGGTGAATAAAGCACACACCCTGTATCTGGTGGATCACGGTCTGCACGTGGGGCTGGTGGTGCCGGCGGCGGAGCTGGAGCGGCGCCTGCCGGAACTCGGTGTCATCTTTCCCGGTGCCCGGTTTTACGAGATGGGCTGGGGCGATCGGGCCTTTTACCAGAGCGAACAGGCGGGCGCCGGGCTGGCGTTGCGTGCCCTGCTCTGGCCCACGGAGGCGGTACTGCACCTGGTGCCCTTATCGGGGCCACCGGGTACGTATTTTTCCGCGCTGCCCATGCTGGAGCTGAGTGTCTCGCCCGCCGGCATGACACTGTTGCTGAATGAGGTGGCCGCGTCCTTTGTACGGGATGGCGAAGGGAAGCCGCAAGGCGTGGGAACGGGCCGCTATGGCGGCGGCCGCTTTTTTGGCTCGGTAGAGCGTTACCACCTGTTTCACACCTGCAACACCTGGGTGGCCCGGCGGCTGGCGGCGGCGGGGCTGCCGCTGCGCCCGGCGCTGGCCTTCACCGCCGGTGGCCTGATGCGCCAGGCTGCCTGTTGCGCCAAAGGAGAGTATGCTCAGGGGTATCCCCCCGCAATCAACTGACTCATGCGACACGGTTCTTATCATCCCGAGGTGGAAGACGCCTCCTTCAACTGGCAGACACTGCGCACCCTGCTACCCTATCTGCTCGAATATCGCGGCCGGGTGTTGCTGGCCCTGGGCTGTCTGGTGGCGGCCAAGGTGGCCAGCGTGGGCCTGCCCTTTATTCTAAAACACATCGTCGATGCCATGGACACCGGTGAAAACAAGGTACTGGCGTTGCCGCTGGGGCTGCTGCTGGCCTACGGCACCGTGCGTTTTGCCAACGTGCTGTTCGGCGAAATTCGCGACACCCTGTTTGGTCGGGTCACGGAGCGGGCCATGCGCCGCATCGGGCTGGCGGTGTTCAATCACCTGCACCGGCTGGAGCTGGGCTTTCATCTCAATCGCAGCACCGGTGGCTTGTCACGGGACATAGAGCGGGGCGTATCGGGGGTCAGCTTTCTGCTGCGCTTCATGGTGTTCAACATAGTGCCGACCCTGTTCGAGATCGCCCTGGTGGTGGGGGTATTGCTGGTCAATTACTCGGTATGGTTTGCGCTTACCACCCTGGTGGCGGTGGTGCTGTACGTGGCCTGGTCTGTAGTGGCCACCGACTGGCGTACCGGCTATGTACGGGCTGCCAATCAGGCCGACTCCCAGAGCAATTCCCGGGCGGTGGACAGCCTGCTCAACTTCGAGACGGTGAAATACTTTACCAATGAGCGCTTTGAAGCCGAGCGTTACGACACCGATCTGGCCCTGTGGGAGCAGGCGCGACGCAAGAACCGGCTGACGCTGTTTGCATTGAACGGTGGTCAGGCGCTGATCATCGCCCTGGCGATGACGGTGATGATGGTGCTGGCCGGGCGCAACGTGGTGGCCGGTACCATGACCCTGGGTGATTTCGTGCTGATCAACGCCTTCATGATGCAGCTGTTCATGCCGCTCAACTTTCTCGGTTTCGTGTATCGGGAAATGAAGGGCTCCATGGCCAATGTGGAGCGCATGTTCGACCTGCTGCGCCGGACGCCGGCCATCAAGGATGCCCCCGATGCCCCTGCGGTCGTCATCAGCCGGGGCGAGATTGAATTTCGTGAAGTCGGCTTCGGTTATGGCCCGGACAGGCCCATTCTGGACCGGGTCAGCTTTAGTGTGCGGCCCCGGCAAAAGGTGGCGGTGGTGGGCGCCAGTGGCGCGGGCAAGTCGACCCTGGTCAAGCTGCTGTTCCGCTTTTACGAGGTGGATGAGGGCGCCGTGCTGATCGACGGCCAGGATATCCGCACCGTTACCCAGGACTCGTTGCGCCGGGCCATCGGCATAGTGCCGCAAGACACAGTGCTGTTTAACGCCTCCATCTACGACAACATCCGCTACGGCCGCATCGATGCCGGCGAAGAGGAAGTGCAGGAGGCCATTCGGCTGGCGCATCTGGATGACTTTATCGCCCGCCTGCCGGACGGGCACAATACCCTGGTGGGCGAGCGGGGCCTCAAGCTAAGCGGCGGCGAAAAGCAGCGGGTGGCCATAGCCCGCACCATTCTCAAGCGGCCGCCGATACTGGTGTTCGACGAGGCGACCTCGTCCCTCGACAGCCGCTCGGAGCAGAGCATACTGCAGGCCATTCGCGAGGTCTCCCGCGGACAGACCAGCCTTGTGATTGCCCACCGGCTGTCTACCGTGGTGGATGCGGACCATATTCTGGTGATGGACCATGGCCGCATCGTCGAGCAGGGCAGCCATCATGAACTGCTGGCTGCCCATGGCCGCTATGCCCGGTTGTGGCAGTTGCAGTTGCGGGAGCAAGACGAGGAGCAGCCCGCATGAAGATGGAACTGATGATGTTCTGGTTGCCGGGGTTTTATGGGGTGCTCAGCCTGATCACCTTTGGTGTGTACTGGTGGGACAAGCGCGCCGCCATCAAGGGCAACTGGCGCATTCGCGAACGTACCCTGCACTGGCTGGCCCTGTTTGGTGGCTGGCCTGGAGCCTGGCTGGCTCAACTATGGTTCAGGCACAAGTTTCAGAAACTGTCGTTCCGTCGTGTGTTCCGGCTCACGGTAGCGGGTAATCTGGCGATGCTGGCCGCCATTGTGTGGCTCCTCTTTCGAGGCTGATACGGCGGGCTCTCGCAGACCAGAGCCTATACTGGCGGAAGGTTCATCATTCAGGACGTCGCTATGTTTTTTGGTATCTTCACTATCGCCGCCCGGGGCCGCTTGTTACTGGCATTATTTGCTACTGTGCTGTCTGCCCCGGCATGGTTTGCTTCGGCGCAGACGATGGAGTTTTCACCGGCCGATATGCTTGGCTGGGAGCCAAAAAGCTTTGCCGGCGATACCGAGTACCGACTGGTGTTCGACCGGCAGTTGCAACAGCAGGTCGTGCGGGCCAGCAGCCGGGCGGCGGCGTCCGCCCTCTTCTACGAGCAGCGTATCGATCTGGATGCCACGCCCTGGCTCAGTTGGCGCTGGCGGGTGGAGCGTTTTCCGACGGTGACCGACGAGCGCGTCAAGGCGGGGGACGACTTCGCGGTGCGGGTCTATGTGGTGGTGCGCGACGGCTGGACCCGGCTGAGCAGCAAGGCCATCAGCTACGTCTGGGCGCAGCAGGCCGGCGTGGGGCAGAGCTGGGCCAACCCCTTCGCCGGTGACAAGGCGATGATGCTGGCGCTGCGCAATCGGCAGGACGGCGGCGGCTGGGTGAGCGAAAAGCGCAACCTCAAGGCGGATCTGCGGCGGCTGTTCGGCAAGGACTTTCGTTATATCGAGGCGGTAGCCATCATGACCGACGCCGATAACGGCAAGGGCACCGCCATCGGTTATTATGCGGATATCGCCTTTACCAAAGAATAACCCCCGTTGACTACCAGAGGCCGGCGAATCGATGAAAAGACGCCTTATTACCCTGCTGATAGGCCTCGGTCTTGTCGGCGGCCTGGCTCAAAATCCTCAGATTTTTTCCTTCTTATCGACCGGGCAGACAGCCGAAAACCCGCTCGCGCTGGCCTATCGGAACCGGCAGAGCGATGTACAGGTGGAGGGGCGTGGCCGGGTGGTTCGCCTGCTGGCGGATGATGACAAGGGCGCTCGCCATCAGCGTTTTCTGCTGTCATTGCCGGGCGGCCAGACCCTGCTGATTGCCCATAATATCGATCTGGCGCCGCGTATCGACGGCCTGAAAGTGGGCGATACGGTGGCGTTTTACGGCGAGTATGAATGGAATAACAAGGGGGGCGTGGTGCACTGGACCCATCACGATCCCGGAGGGCGTCACCCGGGCGGCTGGTTGAAACACAATGGCCAGCTTTATCGGTAATATCTCCCGGCCCCGAATATGGCTTACCATGGTCGCGGGCGGACGAACTTCCCGGCCGGGTGAGCAGAATCAGATAGAGAAGATGAGCCATGTCAGAACAGTCAGAACACACACAGTCAGAACAAGCGAAATACATAGAGCACACCGCAAACTGGGTGAAGCAGGTGATCGTGAAGTACAACCTATGCCCCTTCGCCCGGCGGGAAGTGGAGCGTGCCAGCATTCGTTATGTGGTGGTGGAAGAGCACAAGCCGGCGGTGGTGCTGCAGGCGCTGCTGGCCGAATGCGCGTTGCTGGATGAGCAGCCGGAGGTGGAAACCACCCTGGTGATCATTCCCCGTGGCTTCGAGGGTTTTTATGCCTACCTGGATCTGGTCGACATGGCCAACGAGCTGTTGTTTGAACAGGGCTTCGAGGGTAAATACCAGCTGGCCACCTTTCATCCCGACTACTGTTTCGATGGCGAACCTCAGGATGATGCCGCCAACTATACCAATCGCTCGCCTTATCCCACTCTGCATCTGATCCGTGAAGACAGCATGGAAAGAGCCCTGGCAGACTATGACGATCCCGAGTCCATCCCCGATCGCAATATTCACTTTGCCCGCCGCAAGGGCAGCGATTTTTTCGCCCGGTTGCTGACACAGTGCGTCAAGCCCTGAGGCAATCGGGTGTTGCTCATCGATGACAGGTTACCGGAGAGAAAATGCGAATGGTATGAAGTGGCCCGGCTGGATCATTCCTTCGAGCGGGGACTGGAGCGAGTGAGTGCGGA
Organism: Oceanisphaera submarina; assembly: GCF_046521305.1. Lineage (NCBI taxonomy): Bacteria > Pseudomonadati > Pseudomonadota > Gammaproteobacteria > Aeromonadales > Aeromonadaceae > Oceanisphaera > Oceanisphaera submarina. Next base: position 67,529 of record NZ_JBKGFN010000004.1, read on the forward strand.
GTATCAGCCACGCGAAGATGGCGGTATTCGGGTGCTCAACCGGGGCGTCGATGCCGGTAATGGAGAGGTAAAGGAGGCGGAAGGGAGAGCCTATTTTGTTAACGACGAGCAGGAGGCTTACCTGAAGGCCCGCTTTGTGAGTAGATCGAAAGCGCTGGGCTTCGATACGAGTGGCCTCATTTGGGTGGATCAGGAGTAGCGTCGCAACTTCACTTTTTGGTGGTGGCTTTGCCCGATTCTATGGTTTACCGTAAGCCGCTAATTAATGCGAAGCTGTTTCATGAGCACTGGAAAATAATTTAAAAGGAGCAAAACATGTTGAAGAAAGTCGTGCTGCTGGCCATTGGCGGCGCTTTCGCTACTACCGTTGCCGCCCAGTCTGACATTTTCAAGGCGGATGACCTGGTCAAGTACCGTCAGTCCATCTATCAGGTGATAAGTGCACAGGCCAAGGTGATGGGCGCCATGATAAAAGGCGAGACCGATTTTGATGGCGAAGCGCTGCATCAGCGTGCGGTGAACATGAGTAACGTCGGCAAGCTGCTGGGCGAAACCTATGTGCCGTCGACCAAAGGCCAAGCCGACAGCAATATGCTGCCCGCAGCCTGGGAAGACATGGACGGGTTCAGCGCCAAGGGCAAGGCCTTTGGCAGTGCGCTGCAAGAGCTGATTGCGGTGTCCGGCGAGCCGGGTTTCGATGAAGCCAAGGCTAAACCCGCCGTGGGCAAGCTGCTGAAAAGCTGCAAGGCCTGCCACGACGACTATCGTGATTAAGTCTAGGCTCGAACAAAAAAGGAGCCGAAAGGCTCCTTTTTTTATGGCCGGTTCAGGGGTCAGAAGGCGTTGAACAGCGTCCAGATGGTGCCGGCCGCCAGTGCGACAGACAACGCGAAGCGCAACCAGGGAAAGGCGTGGATGTTCTGCTCCAACCGATCCATTACCCGGTCGATGGGCGTCTGTTTGTGGCCGGTGATCATGGCCTTGACCAGGCCCTCGCCACGTAACCGATACAGCACTATGGCCAGTACATGCAGCCCGATGATCAGCAGCAGCCCCTGGTAAAACCAGGACTTGTGCCAATCGGTCATCCAGCTGGTGGTGGCGCCCGAGACATAGCTGTACAGCGGCCCTTCATAGAAGATGTCGTCGGAGGCGAACAAGCCGGTACCGGCCTGAAACAACAAGGTGCCGAGCATTACCAGCACCATGACGCCGCCGAGCGGATTATGGCTGAGGTACACCGGCTTGTGCGGCGTCAGGCTGGCGCGCAGGTAGGCGATGATGTGGCCCGGGTGGTAGATGAAATGGCCGAAGCGGGCATAAGGGGTACCGATAAAGCCCCAGATGATGCGATACAGCAGCAGTCCCAGCAGCAACTGGGCGAACAGCATGTGCTGCTCCATATCATCGCCGGCCGACTGCCAAAGCAAAAACAGCAGTAGCGGCAGGCTCCAGTGAAACAACCGGATGGACCAGTCCCAGACGTGAATCTGGTGATGGGATGATGCCTTCATGAATGTGCTCTCCTGTGCTCCCGGTGTGTGACACACGAACCCGAGAATGTTGTGCGAGTCGGTGTTTGAATTGAGGAAGGCCGACGGCGACGCCAACCACCCCGTGATAAGCGCTAGATTATCAGGGCCACAAAATAAAACATCCCGGTAAAGACCGGGATGTGAGCAGAAGAGTAAAGAGGACGTTTTACTTGGCCGGTGCCTGGCGTAACTTGGTCAGTGCCTGCTCCAGCCCCTGGCGGAACTGGTTGCGGGTCAGGGCGTCGATTTCCTGCCATCTGTCACGAGGCGCGAAATCGATCTTGGTCTCGGTGACCACATCCTTGCCCTGCAGGGCAATCCAGCGCGGATCATAGCTGCGGGACTGTTCACTATCCCATTCCAGTACCTGGCTGACGATGCCTTGCAGCCGTTGTGGATTGCTCGTGGAATAAGGGGCGATACGGACGCCGAAGCGCTGATTCAGCTGATTGACTGCACTGTGAGCGGTGTCATCGCCGGATTTGTTGGCATCGCTGCGGGCTCGCAGTTGGGCGGCGTAATACCAGAAAGTGGCCTGATCCTGATAGTCGTTGTCGAACATGATGGCGGAGATCAAATACAACACCGGCGGTGCGTACTCGTTGGGATTTTTCAGGATGTCGTTGATGGTGTCGGCCTTGCCGCCGGTAATGTCATCCATCGCCTGCTGGGAGCGGCTGACGTCAATCTGGGCGAATTCTCCCTTGGGAGTGACTTCCCGAGGAGTCTGGCTGCTGGTGTCGGGGGTCGGTTGTTCGGCCTGCTCGGCCGGAGGCTGACTGGCACAGGCGGCCAGCAGACCACAGAGTAACAGAGGATATAATTTCATCGTTCGACCTTATCAAGAGTAGTATCTCCAGCAAAGCGGGAAATCGTGTTCAGGTCAAGCGTGCCAAGGCAATTTTGAGACCGATGGCCTGGCGCTGGTGATGACAGTGGCACTTTATGACCGTTCAAGACTGCATGACCGTTCAAGACTGCATGACAGTCCCATACGACATGACTGCTCAGGGTTGCTGCAGCCAAAAGAGGTGAATGTCCTGACGGTAGGAAGCGGGAATGCTGCGCGAGCAGCTGAGCACAACGCCGTCACCTTTCTTGAGGCCGCGAACTGTGCCCTTCAGGGTGCGTGCATCCAGCATCAGCTGTCGGCAATGATGAATCAGTGCCTGCGGTGGTTGCCCGCGTTTCACCTTGAGGTGAATGCCCTCTATGGTGATCAAAAAGCGTTCCTGGCGGCGGCGCAGCGCATGCAGCAGGCCGAACAGTGCCAGCGAAATCAGACTTATGGTGCCGAACATCATTTTCATCCTTGAAAACGGCGATTAATACGAGAATGATGACAGTTTGAACAATAAAGGCAAGTCGGCTGCATGATGTCGCCCTTAAAAATGAGAGCCGCCACCTTCAATGTGGCCCTGGATCGTGCCCGACCGGGCCAGCTGGCCGCCGATCTGGCGGCGGGCCATCGTCAGCCCCGGAATATCGCCCGTATTGTGCAGCACATCAGGCCGGATGTGCTGTTGCTGAACGAATTTGATCATGATGGCGACGGGCTGGAAGATAGTCATTTGCAGCTGTTTTGTGAGGGCTATCTGGCCAGTGGAGAGTTGGGCATCGAGTATCCTTATCGCTATCTGGTGCCGACCAATACCGGCCTGCTGGCTCCGGTGGCGCTGCATGGGACGGGCAATCCTGTGCTGCCGGCCGACGGTCTGGGCTTCGGCACCTTTCATGGGCAGTACGGCTTCGCGGTGCTGTCGCGCTTTCCGTTGTTATTTGAGCAGATGCGCAGTTTTCGCCACTTCTTATGGCGAGACATGCCCGGTGCCCGGCTGCCGATGACCGAGTCTGGCAGTTACTACGGCGCCGAGGCGCTGGCAATACTGCCGCTGTCGTCCAAGAATCATCTCGACCTGCCGGTGCGCCTGCCCAATGGCCGGGTGCTGCACCTGCTGGTCTGCCATCCGGCGCCGCCCATCGATGAAGGTGAGGAACGACGCAACAGCTGTCGTAACCACGATGAACTGAGGTTATGGCATGACTATATTTGCCCCGGACGGGGAGGCTATCTGGTGGATGATGCGGGCGGCAGAGGCGGACTGGATCCCGGATCGGATTTTGTAATCCTGGGGGATCTTAATGCGGACCCACAGGATGGCGACGGCTTCCGTGAGGGGATTCAGGCGTTGCTGGCCAATCCGGCACTTAATCACAGTGTGGCATCGGGGCGGCTGCGGCCGGCCTCACGCGGCGGCTTTGCGCTCAGGGGCATGACGGCGCGCCAGGGATCACCTCGGTTCTGGACGCACAGTCAGGGACTGCGGCTCGATTATGTGCTGCCGAGTGCAAGTTTGCAGCCCCTGGCAAGCGGGGTGTTCTGGCCGCCGGCGCATCGGCCAGGAGCCGAGCTGTTCTGGAACAGGCGAGGCTGGCCCGAACGCCGGGCCAGCTCGGATCACCGTCTGGTATGGGCGGATATCGTCATATAGCGGTGTGAGAGCCCTCACGCTTTTATCGGGTAAGGGGACAATAACGCGAGCAGTATCAAAGATTGGTTAATCAATGCTGGGTTTTTAAGGTTTTAGGGGATTTAATATCACTCGAGACCCTAGATTGCTTTCGAAGTTCAGTCATCCGGGTTGGTGACCCGGATAATCAACTGGTATTCTTCATGACGGGCAAGCCGATTGGCTTGCCCTTTTTCTTGTCTGCGTTTTCCGCTTTTATCCCTTCTTTCTCCTCATGATGACGACACTGCCGGCGTCGTCAGCATGAGGATGACGCCTCTGCCGATTATCGAATATATGTTAAATAATGGTAGTTTATGTCGCGTTTTCCTAGAAAAATAGCACTGTATTTACATTATATTCTCATATTGTGAGAATATAAGTTTACACCGTCGTTTTTTCAGGCAATGTACGCCGCAAGGACAGGATCATGACCATCAAAATCAGCTCTCAGGACAAGGCGTTTACGCTGCTGTCATTCCTGGTAACGGCTCCCGGCGCCATTACCGCCCGTGAACTCGCCGACCTTACCGGTCTGCCATTGTCCAGCACCTATCGTTATCTGGCGGTGCTGTGTCGCTGGTCATTGGTGCAGGAGCGCCAAAGCGGCAAATATGCGCCCGGCCCCATGGCGGTACAACTGGCGGCCGGCTTCGAGCACCAGAACAGCGTTCTGACCTGGGCTCGCCCCTTGCTGGCCGAGCTGGCGGAGCGGTCCGGAGAAAGTGCCGCCCTGATGATGATTTCCGGCAACCGGGCCCTGTGTGTCGAGATGATCGACAGCTCTCAGGCTCTGCGTTGCTGCTATCAGAAAGGCTATTCCCAGCCCTTGCGCTTTGGTGCCAGTGCCAGGGCCTTACTGGCGTTTATGGATGAGACATTGCGAGATCCTATATTGGCAGAGTGGCCGCAAGCGGAGCAGACTCTGATGATTCAGACGCTGGAACAGGTTCGGGAGCAGGGCTATGCGGTGTCACAAGGCGAAATCGACACCGGAGTCTGGGGTGTCAGCGCGCCGGTATTGGGCAGCCGGGAACACCTGCTCGGCGCCATCAGCCTGATGGCGCCGGCAGGCCGGGTTGGCGGTAATCAGAGTCAGTGGATTCGCTGGACCTGTGATGCCGCGGCGCGCCTGGGCGCGATAAGTTATTAGTTGATTGTATTAGGAGTTGTAATGGAGCAGACCAGATACCAAGCGGCCGACATGTCCCTGTGGCAGGGACGCGTAGATAATGACGAGGGCGAGCTGGCCCGCCGCTGGCACCAGCAGGTGCAGGCTGTCGGAGATGAACAGGCTGCCGGTCTGGTATTGCTGGGCTTCTGTTGTGATGCCGGCGTGCTCCGAAACCAGGGACAGGTGGGTGCCGCCGCGGGCCCCCAAGCGCTGCGGACCGCGACTGCCAATCTGGCCTGGCATCTGGATACGCCTCTCTACGACGGTGGCGATGTGCATTGCCACGGGGACGAGCTGGAAGCGGCCCAGACGCTGTATGCCGATAAGGTGGCGGCCTTCATGGACGCCGGGCATCGGGTGATAGGCCTGGGCGGCGGTCACGAGATTGGCTATGCCAGTTTCAGCGGTCTGGTGGAGCACCAGTGCCGCCAGCAAGAGACTCCGCGTATCGGCATCATCAACTTCGACGCCCATCTGGATTTGCGTCGCTCGGCCCGTGCCAGTTCCGGCACCCCTTTCAATCAGTGTGCCACCCTGTGCGAAGCACGCGGATTACCGTTTCATTACACCTGCATCGGCGTCAGCCGCTACCACAATACCGATGCGTTGTTCGAGCGCGCCAGCCAGCTGAATACCCGTATCGTGCTGGATGAAGAACTGAATGGCTGGGATCTGCAACTGCTGAATTCGGCCCTGGATCAGGCTATTGCCGAGGTCGATCTGCTGTATGTCACCGTCTGTCTGGATGTGTTGCCGGCCAGTCTGGCACCGGGCGTTAGTGCTCCGGCAGGACGCGGCATGGATCTGGGGCTGCTGGAGTATGCGCTGGAGCGTATCAAGTCCAGCAACAAGATGAAAATGGCCGATATCGCCGAGTTGAACCCGGCTCGCGATCGGCACTCAAGCACGGCCCGCGTGGCCGCCCGTCTGTTGGCCCGGCTTGCCGGCTGACACCATGTGTTGGCTCTGACTGGCTTCGCTCGCCAGTCTTGGTTGATGTTGTAATTAGTTGTAGATATAGGGAAATAAAATGAACCTCATTACTCTCGACGTGATGAACACCACGGCCCTGGCGGCCTTGCTGCTGATGCTGGGGCTGGTATTGCAGCGCAAGGTGCCACTGTTCCACCAGTTGTGCGTGCCGGCCCCGGTGATCGGCGGCTTCGGTTTCGCCCTGGTGGTGTGGGCCGCCCGCAGTTGGGGAGGGATCGAGTTCAAGTTCGATACGGCCCTGCAAACCCCCCTGATGATTGCCTTCTTTGCCACCGTCGGCCTGGGTGGTAGCCTGGCCCTGCTGAAAAAAGGCGGTAAGGTGCTGGGGATTTATCTGGTCGCCTGCTGGCTGCTGGCGTTACTGCAGAATGGACTGGGGATTGGCATCGCTTCCCTGCTGGGTGAACACCCTCTGCTCGGCCTGATGGCCGGCGCCGTTTCCCTGGAAGGGGGCTTCGGTGCCGCCGCAGCCTTTGGCCCGGAAGCGGAAGCGCTGGGCGTGGCCGGTGCCACTACCGCAGCTCTGGCCGCGGCGACCTTCGGCATGGTCGCCGGCGGTTTGCTGGGCGCCCCTGTGGCCCGCCTGCTGATCAGTCGGCACAAGGTCGATATTCAGGCCGAACAGGTGCATGATCTGGAAGCACTGGCGGCTTCGGAGCGACCCGTGCCGGCTACCATTACCGGTGTTTTACTGCTGAAAATCGTGGCGGTGGTGCTCTGTACCATGGTTGCCGGCCTCTGGCTGAGTGGTCACCTGCGCTCGGATTTCGACATTATTGTGCCTTCTTACGTCGGTGCCATGTTTATTGCCATCGTGCTGCGTAACCTGAACGAGAAATTCTCCCTGCTGAAGATGCCGGACAATGCCATCAACGTGGTCAGCGACTTTTGTCTGGGGATTTTCCTGACCATGGCGATGATGTCGTTGCAACTGTGGCAGTTGGCGGATCTGGGTTGGTCACTGTTGATCATCCTGGTGGTGCAGACCCTGGCAATAGTGCTGCTGGCGGTGTTCCTGATGTTCCGGTTGATGGGGGGCAATTACGATGCGGCCGTGCTGTGCGCCGGTTTTGTCGGCCACGGCCTGGGGGCGACCCCCAATGCGGTGGCCAACATGGGGGCGGTATGCGATCGCTACAAGGTGTTCTCGCACAAGGCCTTTATTGTGGCGCCGTTGTGCGGAGCCGTGCTGATCGACATAGTGGCCATACCTGCCATTACCTGGTGCCTGAACGTATTCGGATAAGGTAAAGTCGGAACCTCTGTCTTTAAAACAGAGGTGAAAACCGAGAAGTGAAAAGGCCGGTGCATTGCACCGGCCTTTTGCGTTATTGCTGTCGTTGACGCAGAAAGGCGGGAATATCGAGCCCTTCCGGCGTCGACTCCGGCTGGCTGATGGGGGCCTGCTGCTGGGGCTGAGACGGCGCTATGGTTTCTTGCGGCGGCTGTATGCCGGTGGCGATCATGGTCACCTGTATGCTGTCGACCAGATTGGGATCCAGGCTGATGCCGGATACCACAGTGGCGTATTCGCCCACGGACTCGGCTACCTGGTCACCGATTTTCTGGAAGTCGTCGAGTCCGATGTCCATCGAAGCCACCACGTTGAGCAGCACACCCCGGGCGCGTTCCAGTTCTACCTTCTCCAGCAGCGGATTATTCAGCGCCTGCAGGGTGGCGTCTGCGACCTTGTTTTCGCCCTTGCCGAGGCCGATGCCCATAACCGCCTTGCCCTGCTGGCGCATGATGGTGCGCACATCGGCAAAGTCGATGTTGATAAGACCGGTCTGGCCTATAATGTCCGCCAGCCCCTTGACTGCATTCTGAATGACCTTGCTGCTTTCGGTAAAGGCTTGCAGCAGCGGTGTTTTGGCGCCAAGTACCTTGAGCAGGTAATCGTTGGGCAGCACCAGCAGGGCATCGGTGTGTTCGGCCAGAGCCTTCAGCCCTTCGTCGGCGGCTTTTGCGCGTTGCTTGCCTTCAAAGCCGAATGGACGGGTGACGATGGCGACCGTCATGATGCCGAGCTCGCGTGCCACCTTGGCCACTATGGGTGCGGCGCCGGTACCGGTACCGCCGCCCATGCCGGCGGTAATAAAACACAAATCCGCGCCATTCAACTGGGCGCGGATTTCGTCCAGGCTTTCTTCGGCGGCCTGCCGGCCAATTTCGGCCTGGGCACCGGCGCCCAGTCCCCGGGTCAGTATCTTGCCTAGCTGCAGGGTGTTGACCTGGCTTTGTTGCAGGGCCTTGGCATCGGTATTCATGGCCACGATATGAACGTGCTCGGGCAGGGCGCCATCGGCCAGCAGGTTAACGGTGTTACCACCGCAACCGCCGACGCCGACGACGCCGATATTAATCGCATCACAATCCGGTTCGGCCGGTTCAAAATAGAGGTCGCGCATCCGGTACTCCGTGAAAAAACAAAAGGGCTGAACCAGTCAGCCCCCGGGATCAGTAACGTTCTTGTCAAGTCAGCTTTTTTTCAGCGATTCTGGCGCCAGTATCTCGACTTTTCCCGCCATATCGGTCAACCAGCGGCGAAACTCGGGAGAATCCTTGACGTCGGTTTCCACCATCATGCTCTGCTTGTCGTAACGGGTCAACCTGGGGTTATTGCCTGGAATGGCATCTTCCATGATGGCCCGATTCGGGTTGGTGATCCGGCCGACAAAGTGAATGGTATCGGACTCTTCATGGTAACCCTTCTCGCGGATCAGCTTGTTGACGCTGAACTCTCGCGGCTGTGTTACCGGACGGCTGGTCAGCTCTACATCCTTGATGTGTTCGAAGGGAATACCGTAAATCTTGGGATCCATGTCCGATACGGTGCACAACAGCATGGTGTTGTCTTTACGACTGACGATGCCGAGCGGGTTCACCTGTTCATAACGCAGCCAGACGGTGCGGTTCTTGATTACCCGCTTGATTTCGGCGCTGAATTTCCGGCCGCGCCACAGGGCATCGCGGATGGTGGTGGCGCGGCGAATATCCGGGCTGCCGGCAAAGGGCTTGGGCAGGCGCACCACGTTTTCCATCCAGCGACCGGCCAGTTCGCTCTGGCTGTCTTTGATGACCTGAGTGGCCTTGTCGATAATCGGATTCAATTCGCTCAGCACACTGGCCGGCAGCAGGTCGGCGGCCTGGTCATTCCAGGTTTTCAGCGCCATGGCCAGGCCGAGCGGCATGAAGTTGGCAAAATCATTCAAACCATTGCGTTCAAAGCACCAGCCATGAGGCTTGCTGCGATCATCGGAGGTGAGATCGAAGAGTCCCATTCCGGACATTTCCTCCAGATCACGCTGTACGGTACGCAGGCTGACCTGAATGCCTTCTTCTTCCAGTTTTTCTTGCAGCTGGCGTGCGGTCAGCTTGTACGGACGATAGGGAACACAGCGCGCCAGGGTCAATTGTCTTAATAGCTTCTTACTCATGGTGATGCCCTCTTGCTTGGTATGATTCTATCCTAGGCGCAGGGTGTGACAAGTTCTGTCGCAACCTTTTGGGGGGAGACTGTCGCCATTTGTCTACAAACGGCAGTTCATGGTCGGATCCTGACGCTGGCTACAGGTTGCCTTTTTTCGTACCTGTGTATATAAGTAATTGAAATTAAAATACCTTTGTGGAGTGGGTATGAAGATTTCAGTGGCTTTTCTTCTACTGTGCAGCAGCCTGGCCTGGGGGCGGTTCGTACCGCCAACTCCCTTTGAACTTGAAAAAAAGCAGTCATTACCCGACAGCCGGACCATTGACGCTTATCTGGCCACACTGGTTACCCTGTCGCCCCGGGCGCGGCTGGTGGTGCTGGGTACCTCGGCCGGCAACCGACCGATACAGGCGCTGCTGCTGTCGGCGTCGCCGTCGTTTCTGCAGCACCCAGCCAACGAACCGCACAAGCCAACGGTGATGCTGTTCGGCTCGCAGCATGGCAACGAGCCTTCCGGTGCCGAGGCGATGCAGCAATTGGCACGCGAGCTGGTGGCGGGCGAGCATGCGGCATTGCTCGGGCGGCTCAATCTGGTGCTGGTGGTCATGTCGAATCCCGATGGGCGCGATATGTCATCGCGGCACAACGCCAATGACGACAACACCAATGTGGACTACGTGGCCCTGCAGGCCGGCGAAACCCGTTTGCTGGTCGATGCGCTGCATCGTTTCGACCCGGACGTGGTGTTCGATGCCCACGAGTCCGGCATCTGGAAGCGGGTGCTGACCCGGGAGCAAGGCTGGATGACCGATGTGGAAGCCCAGTTCGATATGGGCAACAACCCCAATATCGACGGCCCCTTGCGTGATTACACCGAAGGCAGGCTACTGCCCGCGCTGATAGCGGGGGTGTCGGCGGCGGGGCTGGCGGCCACACGCTATCGGGGGGAGATCACCAGCCTCGAGCAGGCGGTATCCCGTGGTGGCCTGGGTATTACCAACCTGCGCAATTACGCGGCCATGCAGGGGCGGGTCTCCATACTGGTAGAAAACCGGCTCGACAATAAAAGCGGTACTTATGCCACGCCGCGTAACATTGCCGAGCGGGTGCGCAAGCAACACCTGAGCATGCTGACCATGTTGCAGTTGGTGGCGGATGAAGCCGATCCTCTGTTGGCAGTATCGCGACAGGCCCGACAACGGTGGGTATCTGCGGATGGTGACGGCCGTACACTGTGGATGGGGGTGAGTTTTGGCACCAATCGAGATAAGCCCGAGGTAACGCTGCCGCTGGTGCGTTTTGCCGATGGCCACAAGCAGTTGCATCGGTTCCGTAATCGGGATGCCATCGTCGTCCGGGAACCGGTCACACTGGCGGCGGCTTATGCGGTGACCCGGGAGCGGGAACGGGTGGCGCGCTGGCTGGTGCAGCATCATATTGCCTTCGAAACCGTTGCCGAACCCCGTGAGCTGCCGGCGGACAGGCTGAAGATAACAGCGGTGCGCAAGCAACCCGATGCCCGGCCGGGGGTAAGGGAAAAGGTACGGGCCGAGGTGGAAGTGACACGTGATGCCGTGACCTTGCAGCGGGGAGACTTGCTGGTGCCCATGAGCCAGCCGTTGGCGCCGCTGGCGGCGCTGATGCTGGACCCGCGTTCGGCCAATGCGCTGTATCAGGAAGAGAGCTGGAACTGGTTGCAGCCAGGGGAGTTTCCGGTGTTTCCGGTGGTGGAATACTGAGCTTCGGTTTGTGGTAGCAAGAACAACGGGGCTGCCTTTACCGACAGGCTACAAGGACTTCCATGTAAGCTCATGCCAATCAGATTAAATATCTGCTCAGATATTGGGTCGGAGCGCCAGAGGCAACACAGCCGCCTCCCACGACACGCCATGGGTTAAGGCCATCTGCGTTTGCCGATAGCTGCAAATATTCACTGGATGTTTGGTCCATCATCAAACTTGTGCAGGCAGCAAACGACCCCATACGGGCTCGGAAATGCCATCCCTGGCATTTCACGGTCATGGGAGGCCATCTCTGTTGCCTCTTTATTCCGCTAGCTGATTTGTGACCAGGAGACAGTCTCCGAGCTGTCAGCTCTTTCTGGGAGAGCAGTCGGCCTGGAAGATTACAACGCCAGCCAGGACAGCGGAGACTTGCTGACGGCGGCGCCGTAGATGTAGGCGAAGATGGCGATGGAAGCCAGGGCGGCAGCCAGGCGCTGGCCGCGGGTCTTGCCGCGCTTGATGGCGATGGTACCAATCACGATATACAGCACCAGGCCGATGACCTTGGCGGTGAGCCAGGGGCTGTTGCCGAAGGGGATCTGCTGGCTCTGTATCGCCAGCCAGACGCCGAGTGCCAGCAGCAGGGTATCGTTGACATGGGGCAGTATTTTCAACAGTTTGTTGTTGAGACGGGCGGGTGAAGGTACGGCCAGCCAGGCGCGTAGCATGAACAGTATGATGCTGATCAGGGCAAACATCATGTGGGCGTGTTTAACGGCCAGATAAGACATAATAACTCCAGATAAGACAGTAAGATGGCGCAATGATAGCAGGATACCGTTTTGTCGTTGCGCTGAATACCGGGCTGGATCAAGACGATGCAGGCCTCGGCTGCTAATCTTGCCCGGACGAAAATGGCAATATTGAGGTAACTATGATGAAACAATGGTTTTATGTACTGGCGGGTGCCCTGTTAACCGGCCCTGCGCTGGCGGCACCGATTACCGTGTACAAGTCAGAATCTTGTGGCTGTTGCGCAGACTGGGTCTCGCATATGGAAGCATCCGGCTTCGAGATAAAGGTGGTGAATGCTGACAATTTAGGTCCGGTCAAGGCGATGGCGGGGGTCAAGCCGGAGCTGGCTTCCTGCCATACCGGTGTGATCGATGGTTATGTGATAGAAGGGCATGTACCGGCGGCGGACGTGCAGCGATTGCTGGAACAAAAGCCGGCGGTGCGTGGCCTGACCATTCCCGGCATGCCGCAAAGTGCCCCGGGCATGGACATACCCGGTACGCCCTATGAGGTGCTGAGTTTCGATGCGCAGGGTAATACGGCGGTTTTCAGTCGTTATCCAGGCTGATGTCATCCGGTTCGAAGGCGATAAACCGGCGGCCCCGAAACACCAGGGTGCCGGTTTGCTCCATGCGGAGTTGTTCATACAGGTGCTGGGTGACCCGAAATTCACGTTCATTGGTGCCTTCCAGTGGCCGGAAGGTAACGTAGTAATTTATCCGGGGCGGTGGCGTCTCGGTCTCTTCTTGCCGGGTTCGGCCCATGAGTTCCCGGGTATGTTTGTTGGTCACCAGCACCGCCAGGCTGTGTTGGGGCTGAGCGCTATTATAAAAGTAGGTATAGAGCCGTCGGCCGATAACCATGGCGGCGATGGCAATAATGCCCCAGAACACTATCTTGTCCATTGAATCTACTCCCCTGTTTTGTTCAGCTTAATGGCTGTGTGCCACGGCGCAAGCCGGTTTGACGAAGGTGCCACTTGAAGCTTTTGAAGGCGAAAATAGTACGACAGCTACTGTGCTGGCTCATGCTGCTGTCGCCGGTGCTGTCTCAGGCGTTCCCCTTGCCCGAATGGCTGCAGGTGCAGGCAACTCTGGCCCGGGCGCAGGTGCCGGCCTGTCCCAGGGAGCAGGCCGGTGGCCTGACGCTGGCGCTGAACGAGGGCCGTATCGAAGGGCGGCTGGAGCGGCTTAGTCTGGACTTGAGTTGCTCTCGCAGTGGGGGCAGTACCGCCGAAGGAGAAGGCGATGCCTTGTCGTTGCTGCTGACGCTGCCGGCCATCGACTTCGATGTTGACAGCCTGACCCTGTATCTGTCGGGGGAGGTGATCACTGGTGCGGCCGAGTTGCGCCACACTCGGCAACATCTCGATATTATCTGGCATACGGATGTCGGTGAAGCGCGGCTGGAATTGCGACCGGAGCAGAATGGCTGGCGCTGGCAGGGAGAATTGCCGGGCGCCTTGATTGCGCCTACCTTGCATCATCCACTGACGCTCGATGGCGGCTGGCAACCGGGCCAGCCTCTGTGGCTTGAGGCCAGGGGCGAGCTTCCGGCGCCATTAACGGGCGATTGGCAATTGCAGCTGAAGGCCGTGCAGGGAGAGCACGGCTGGCAGTTGCAGCCGAACTCGCAACTCAAGGTAGCGCGGCTGCGCTGGAAGCAGCTGGAACTCAATCGATTGGAACTGACGCCGATGGAGGGGACTATGCTGGAAGGCCCCTGGCGTGTGCGCCTGAGCTGGCAGCGTGGGCATTGGCAAGGGCAGGTATTACCCGGTGCGGCGTTGCTGCTGAGCGGAAAGGGAACCAGACGGCTTCATGGCGTCGTGGCACTCGAGCTGGGTCGCGATCTGCAGCTGAAAGGCGACTGGCATTACGACCAGGGGCTGGCGCTGACGGTGCCGCCTCAGGTGCTGTCCGCCCCTGGGGTGTGGAGGTGGCTGGCTGGCTGGCTGCCGCTGCCGGTAGGGCTGATGCCCGAGACGGGCACGTTGCAGTTGTCGCTGCAGGCGGCGAACCTGCTCGATCCGAGGCAGCCGATAGTACTGGAGGCCGAGCTTGAAGAAGGGCGGCTGAGCTACCGGGATATGCGTGCCGAGCAGGTGGCCGCCAGCTTCAAGTTAAAATGGGACGAGCGGGGGCTTCATAGCGTCGGCCCCCAGGCTTTGTCGGCGGTGCAGTTCGATGTGGGGGTGCCCATCACCGATATTCACGCCGCCCTGAGCTGGCGGGCAGGCCAGCCCTGGCTTTCCGGGCTGACTGCCCGGGCCTTTGGCGGTCGGCTGGCGCTGTCTCCCATGGCGCTTGACGCCGCTCCCCGTGGTGAGGTGCACCTGAGCGATGTTTCGCTGGAGCAGGTGCTGGGTTACGCCGGTGTCAGCGGGCTGACCGGCAGCGGCAGCCTGAACGGGCGGCTGCCGTTTTCGTTCGAGCAGGGTTTCAGTATCACCGCCGGCAGGGCCTATAGTGATAATGGCTGGATTTCCTATCAGGCCGGTGAGTCATTGCTGGCCACCGGCAAGAGTAATCTGTCGCTCGGGCTGACCCTGGGGCTGCTCAGCGACTTGCGTTATCAACGGCTGGAGGCGGATATTTCGATGGCGGCCGGTGGCGAGACTGTCATCGATAGCCGATTACGGGGGCAGGCACCGGTGATGGGCAAAATGCACCCGGTCAACTTCAATTATCGCCATCAGGAAAACCTGCTACAGTTGCTGGCCAGTCTGCGTTTCGCTGAGGAGTTGAGTAAGCGATTGCCGGCCAGGCTACAGGGGGAGAGCGAGTAAATGCGTAGAATGGCGGCCTTTATCGGTCTTTTGTTATTGAGCGCCTGCACGCCCCGGGTAGAGGTAGTGGTGCCGGACAAGCCCATTACGGTTAACCTGAATGTGAAGGTGGATCACGAAATCCGGGTCCGGGTCGATCGGGAGCTGGACAAGTTGTTTGAACAGGAACAGGACTTGTTCTAGGGAGTCTCTATGCGGTGGTTAGCAGTGGTATTGGCGGCCTGCCTGAGCTGGTCGGCCTGGGCGCTGGATTTGCAGCAGGCCAAGCAGCAGGGTCTGATCGGCGAACAGCTTAATGGCCTGGTGGGTGTGGTGCGTGGCAGCGGCGAGGTAAATGCCATTGCCAGTGACGTCAATCGCAAACGGCTGGAAAGTTATCAGGATATCGCAAGGCGCACCGGCACCAGCCTGAGCGTGGTGCAGAGTCGCGCCGGTCAGCTGAATATCGAGCGTACCGCCGGCGGGCATTATATCCAGCTGGCCGATGGTAGCTGGCGACGCAAGTGATGGGTAAGTGATTACTTTCATGTCGGGGCCGGTTTTCTCTGGCTCCATTCGAGTTTTCATGCCGTTTTTCTTCGCGTTTTTCGGTAAATAAGTTGGTGAACGCCCTTCTGTCCGGTTAAAGTTTATACACTTTTGGATTGTCGAAGATGAAGGAGCGATGGTATGCGCAATAGGGTTAAGCTTTGCTTGATGTTAGCATGGGTGGCTTGTGCCAAACCCTACGCTAAAGGTACCGATGTGGAAGTAAAGCCTCCTGTCGCCAAGAAAATTCCCCACGTTCTGAACAATCACGACGACATCCGGATCGACAACTATCACTGGATGCGAGACGACGAACGCGACGATCCGCAGGTGCTCTCCTACCTGGAGCAGGAAAACCAGTACAGTGAGCAGGTGCTTACTCCGCTGGATTCGCTGCAGGAAGAACTGTATCAGGAGATGATCGCCCGCATCCGTCAGGACGACAGCTCGGTTCCCTATCTGAAAAACGGTTACCGCTACCAGACTCGCTACCAGAAGGGTCAGGAATACGGCATTATCGAGCGCCATCCCGAAGGTCGGCCCGAGCAGGTTGAACTGCTGCTGGACGGTAACGAGCGAGCCAAAGAACAGGCCTATTACGGCCTGGGTCAGGTCGCGGTCAGTCCCGATCAGCTGACCCTGGCCTTCGCCGAAGATTTTGTGTCCCGTCGTCAGTACCAGGTCCGTTTCAAGTCGCTGCAAAGTGGCGCACTCTATGATGAAGTGCTGGAAAACACCTCCGGCAATCTGGAGTGGGCCAACGACGGCAAGACCCTGTTTTACGTCAAGCAGGACGAAAATACCCTGCTGCCCTATCAGGTTTATCGTCACACCCTGGGCACGCCCCAGAGCGAAGACGTGCTGGTGCATGAAGAGCAGGATCCCAGCTTTTATACCAGCATCTACAAGAGCCGCTCCGAAGACTACATCGTCATCGGCTCCTGGAATACGGTATCCAGCGAAATCAGCCTGGTCCCGGCCAACGAGCCCACGGTGCCGGCACAGGTTTTTCTGCCCCGCAAGCGTGGCCACGAATACGATGTCGAGCACTATCAGGGCCGGTTTTACGTGCGTTCTAACAAGGATGGCGTCAACTTCGGCCTCTATCTGGCGGAAGACGGCACCGAGGAGCGGTGGCAGCCACTGATCCCGGCCCGGGACCATGTGTTACTGGAAGGCTTTACCCTGTTTCGTGACTGGCTGGTGCTGGAAGAGCGCAGCGAGGGGTTGGTGCATCTGCGTCAGATCCATCGCAAGGACGGCCGCGAGCACGATATCCGTTTCGATGACCCGGCCTATGTGACCTGGTTGGGGGTGAACGCCGAAGACGACAGTCCCTGGCTGCGTTATGGCTATTCCTCCATGACCCGCCCGTCGACCATCTATGAAGTCAACATGGACACCCAGGAGCGACGCGAGCTCAAGCAGCAGTATGTGGGCGAACAGTTCAATGCCGATGATTACCGCAGCGAACGGCTGTGGGTGACCGCGCGGGACGGCGCCAAGGTGCCGGTGTCACTGGTATACCGGGCCGACATGTTCAAAGGGGATGGCAGCAATCCGCTGCTGGTGTACGCCTATGGCTCTTACGGTGCCAGCATGGATCCGGACTTCAGCAGCTCGCGTCTGAGCCTGCTCGATCGCGGCTTCGTCTATGCCATCGCCCATGTACGCGGTGGCGAGGAGCTGGGGCGGGACTGGTATGATCAGGGTCGCTTGCTCAGCAAGGAGAATACCTTTCACGATTTTATCGACGTGACCCGCGAGCTGGTTGCAGAGGGTTATGGCGACAAGGAGCGAGTCTTTGCTTCCGGTGGCAGTGCCGGTGGCCTGCTGGTGGCCTCGGTCATCAACATGGCGCCGGAGTTGTTCAAGGGGGTGGTGGCAGCGGTGCCCTTCGTGGATGTGGTGACCACCATGCTGGATGACTCGATTCCGCTGACCACCGGCGAATACGACGAATGGGGCAATCCGGCTGATCCCGAGTATTACCATTACATGAAGTCCTACAGCCCTTACGATCAGGTGCAGGAGCAACCTTATCCGCATATGCTGGTCACCACAGGCCTGCACGATTCCCAGGTACAGTACTGGGAGCCGGCCAAGTGGGTGGCCAAGCTGCGCGAGATGAAAACCGACGATCACCTGCTGTTGTTGCATTGCGACATGGATACCGGCCACGGTGGCAAGTCCGGCCGTTTCGAGGCTTATCATGAGCTGGCGCGGGAATACGCCTTTCTGCTGGCGCTGGCCGATGAAGGCTCCGGCACCAAGGTGGCGGGCTTCAGCGAACGCGCCGGGCTGGTTAACTGATCCGAATACGTTATTCATCGGCAATCGATTTTCAACAGCCGGCTAAAGGGCCAGCTCCCCGACTCGCCGTAAATTCATCCTTGTAGGCTCAGCCGACCATCCGTGGTGCGGATGGTCGGCTGAGCAACTCCCTTTGCCCTCCCCTTGCCCTCCTTGCAGCCCCGGCGTTTCCTGTAGACGCCGTCTGCGGGCAACTCGGTGTTCCTGAAGAGGCAGCAGAGAACGGCTCTCACGATCGTGAAATGCCACAAGAACGGCATTTCCGAGCCCGCATGGGGCGGCGTGCTGCCTGCATCAAGTTTGATGATGGACCAAACATCCAGTGAATGTTTGCAGCTATCGGCAAACGCAGATGGCCTTAACCCATGGCGTGTCGAGGGAAGCGGCTGTGCTGCCTTTGATCTGGGGCCTCAACATGACCAGATCATTACTGGGGTTGGTATTAGCCGGCTATCGACTGAATAATGACCACCAGTACCAGGATCGGACATACGAAGCGCACATACCAGGGCCAGATCTTCCAGAACAGGCCCTGCTCCAGATCGGGGCAGCCCGACTTCAGCTCGGCCAGCACCTTGCTGCGCTGCCAGATCCAACCGGCATACAGCGTGATACACAGGCTCACCAATGGCTGGGCATACTGGGTGGTGAGGGTGATCACCAGCCCGAACAGGGCGCCGAAGTTCAATACGATGATGACGCTTACCAGGGTGCACAGCGCGGTCATCAGCCAGGTGGCCTTGATACGCGACAGGCCGGTGGACTCCATGGCCAGTGACACCGGGGCCTCCAGCATCGAGATAGATGAAGTCAGCGCCGCCACCATCATCAGCAGGAAGAAGGCAAAGGCTACCGGGTACTGGGCCTGGCCCATGGTTTCAAACAGTGCGGGCAAGACCGAGAACACCAGGGTATCCGAGCTGAGCAGGCTGCCGTCTTCGGCAAAAATGGGCACACCATTGTGCTGGGCCACGTACATGGCGGGCAGGATCAGCAGGCCGGCGAGAAAGGCCACACTGGTATCCAGCAGAGTCACCTGGGCGGCCAGCACCGGTATTTTGGTCTGGCGGCTGAGGTAAGAGCCATACAGCATCATTACAGCAGCACCCAGTGACAGCGAGAAAAAGCTCTGGCCCAAGGCGCCGATCAGCACCTTACCGTTCAGTATCCGCGAAAAATCCGGTACCAGATAGGCCTCGAGACCTTCGCCGGCACCCGGTTGCGACAGCATGTAGCCGGTCAGCAGTACCAGCATGACCAGTAACAGCGGCATCAGTCGGGTCGACCACTTTTCGATGCCCTGCTCCAGCCCGCGGCTGACCACGTAGAGGCTCAACAGAGCGAACAGCAGGGTAAATACCAGGTTGCGGGAGGTGGAAAATCCGGTCAGCCAGCCGGCTGCATCGTTGGCGCCGGCCAGGCTGGCCAGCGGCTCCAGAGCATAGGCAACAAACCAGCCGGAGACGATGGCGTAAAAGGTGAAGATAAGGCTGACGGTGATCACCGCCGCCAGCCCTACCAGGCCGGCGATGGCCTTGCCCAGCGGGTTGGCGGTCAGGGTTTGCAGTGCCCGGAACGGACTGGCCTGGCCGTGACGGCCTATGGTGATTTCGGCTACCAGCATGGGATAGCCGAGCAGGAAGATAAACAGCAGATAGACCAGCAAAAAGGCGCCACCGCCATTACTCGCCGCCTGAGTGGGAAAGCCCCAGATATTGCCCACGCCGATGGCCGAACCGGCGGCGGCCATCACGAATCCCAGCTTGCTACTGAACTGCGCCCTTTTTTCCACGTCTTGCTGCTCCTGCTGCCTGTAAAGTTAAATGTACAATTTCTGTCGAGTAAAAATGGCGAAGACTATGGTGTTTTGCAGGGTTTTTGTCAAAAGGAAGTGTTCAGGGTAGGGGATAACAGTGAGCTTGTTCGTATTCTCAGCAAAAAATAAGGCGGGAACTCCCGCCTTATTGAGGGTCTGTGTTGTTGTGTAGTCAGAGCCGTTGTTATGCAAACTGGGTGGTGAGTTTGAGCCAGTTGCGCCGCTGAGTGGTGAAGGCGGCTTTCAGCTCATCGCAATTCAGCTTGAGGCGCAGTTCTTCGTATTTGCAGCGCGCCGATTTTTTCTTGAGTTCCAGCAGGCTCTTTCGTACCTGATAGTAGCTCTTGAGCTGGTGCAACAGGCGTTCGTATTCGCTGTGCAACAGGGCCAGCCATTGTTCGGTATCGGCATTTGGTTGCCGGCGCAGTATCTTCTGGCGGGCGACTTCCAGCCGACGTTCCAGCCGGGCCTGCTCGATTCGTTCTTGCGGACAGGTGCGCAACCGAGACGCGAGACCCAGCCAGCTCATGGTGCGGATCAGCCACTTGGTGGGATCGTAATGCCACCAGCGGATACCGTTGCGATAATCGAATTCGAACAGGTGGTGAAAGTTATGATAGCCCTCGCCGAAGGTCAGCACCGCCAGCAGATCGTTGTCGCGAGCCGAGTTCTTGCTGGTGTAAGGCTGGCGACCCCAATAGTGGGCCAGGGAGTTGATGAAGAAGGTGACATGGTGGCCGAGGAACAGGCGCAGCACGCCGGCCATCAGCAGCATGCCCCAGATATCCCCGTGCCAGACGCCCAGCAACAGCGGCAGGCCGATATTCATCATCAGAGTCAGCGCCAGATAATGTTTATGCTGAAATTGCAGGATGTGGTTGCGCTTGAGATCGGGAATATTGCTGTCGTCGGGGGTATGGTAGTGGCGCAGCATCCAGCCCATGTGCGAGAACCAGAGCCCGCGGCTGGCGGAATAGGGGTCCTTGTTCAGATCGTCCACATGGCGATGGTGGCGACGATGATCGGCACACCAGTGATAGGCGGAGTTCTGCAGCGACAGGGCGCCGCCCAATGCGAACAGCCACTGTAACAGCGGATGGGCATCATAAGCCTTGTGCGCCCAGAGGCGATGATAACCGGCGGTGATAGACAGGCAACTGCAACTGAACAGCACCAGCATGGCAAGCCATTGCCAGCCATCATAGCCCTGGGTCAGGCCATACCAGGGGACCAGTATCAATGTCGCCAGGCCTGTGCCCGAAAACAGCAGAAGGTTGGTCCAGAGTAGGGGAGGTTTACGCATCTTGTTATCCATTGAGCGAACAGCTGTACACTATTTTCATCTTTAATGGCGGTCAGCGTCAATCACAAATTGACCGCTTTGGCCCGTAGGAGCTGACCGCGTTGTGACAAAGGGGTATGATCCTATTATTAACATGTTGGACCCTGGAGTGCTGTGGGCATTCGCGCAGAACAAAAAGAAAAGACCCGACGGACCCTGATTGATGCGGCGTTTCGTCAGCTGAGCGCCGAACGCAGCTTTTCCAGCTTGAGCCTGCGTGAGGTGTCGCGGGAGGCCGGCCTGGCTCCCACCTCTTTTTATCGACACTTCAAGGACATGGAAGAGCTGGGATTGACGTTGGTGGATGAGGGTGGCCTGACCCTGCGTCAATTGATGCGGCAGGCTCGTCAACGCATCGCCGATGGTGGTAGTGTTATCCAGATTTCGGTAAAAACCTTTATGGAGTTTATCGAGCGCAGTCCGGATGTATTCCGGTTGCTGCTGCGGGAGCGTTCGGGTACCTCGGCCGCATTCCGACAGGCGGTAGCTCGCGAAATTCAGCATTTTACCGCCGAGCTCACAGATTATCTGGAAGAGAAGCAGCAGACTAGCCGCAGCTACGCCGAAACGCAGGCCCAGGCGATGGTGACCATAGTGTTCAGCGCCGGGGCCGAAGCGCTGGATATGAACGAAAAAGAGCGTTTGGTCTTGGCCGAGCGCATGACCTTGCAGCTGCGTATCATTGCCAAGGGCGCAGACGCATACAATAAAGCAAAGAGGCTCTAGGCCCTATTTTAGGAAGGATGACCATGTCAGGAAGTAAACAAATCCGTCGTAAACCCATCTTGCTCGCGCTGTTGGTTGGTCTCTGTGGTAATGCCACTCTGGCGACTCTGAGCGTCAGCCAGCTGGCATTTACCATTTTCCCCATTATTGCGCTGGTTCTGGCCGCGCACATGTTGTATCAGGAATATCTGAGCGTACCCATGGAAGGTGATACTCCTCTCTGTACCCTGCTCGCTTTCCTGATCGGGGTGTTCGGTTATTCCGCGTTTCTGCGTACCCAATTCCCGGAAATGGGCACCAACTACCTGTCGGTGATGATCAGCCTGGTGCTGGTGATCTGGCTGGCATTGAAGATGGGTGTGGCGGCACGACCTGTTGCCGAATAAGGCAGTGTGGTAATAAATCGCTAACAAGAATGCCCGCCTGATGGCGGGCATTTTTTTAATTGTCGGTGACTACCGGCAAGTCGCTGCTGCCACCCCATTCCGTCCAGGAGCCGTCGTAGACCGCGATCTGTCGATGACCGATCAGCGTTGCCGCCAGTGCCAGAATGGCGGCGGTGACGCCCGAACCGCAGCTGCAGATCAGATGTTGTTCGGGAGCCAGCAACGGTGCCAGTTTCTGCTTCAGCTGCTCCTGGGGCAGGAAATGGCCTTGCTCCAGCAAGTCGGCAAAGGGCAGGCAATGGGCACCCGGCATATGGCCGGGACGAACTCCGGGGCGAGGGTCGGCGACCTGGCCGCTGAATCGTTCCAGACTCCGGGCATCCAGTATCCGGGTGCCAGGCTGTGACAGGGTGTTCTGCACCCGGGACGCATCGGCTATCCAGTCGGCTTGCCGGCGAGCGACAAAATGACCGGGCGCGACGTCGGTTGGTTCCCCGCTTTCCTGCGGATAGCCTTGCTTTAGCCAGCCCGGCAGGCCGCCATCCAGCACCGCGACCTGTTCGTGTCCCATGGCCCTGAACATCCACCAGGCCCGTGGCGCGGCAAAGATACCGTTGCTGTCGTAAATTACGACGTGGTGGTGATTGCTCAGGCCGAGCTCCGATACCTGTCGCGAAAACTGGGCTTCCGATGGCAGCATATGGGGGAGTGAACTGTCCTTGTCCTTGATTTTACTGTCGAAGTCGAAGAAGCGCGCGCCGGGAATGCGTTGCTGGTGCCACTCCTGTTCTCCCGATCGCTTGGCGGCGGGCATGTGCCAACTGGCGTCCAGCACCACCAGATCCGGATGCTGCAGATGGGCTTTCAGCCACTTTGAGTCCACCAATACCGATGGCAACTGTAACGTTTTCATCAAAATCACTCCTTTATATCAGACGGTTTTATCCTAAGCGTGGCGCTCTTTCTCGGCTACCGTTTTATGGTGTGGAGTGCACGTACGAATTTGACCTTTTATACTGTAAGAGATCTCTCAATAAGGGAGTGGATAAAGCCTTTTAATATGAAAGATTAGTGATGCTTATATATTTTTTATTAATTTAAAACAAAGGCTTAATTTATTTGTGTGTTCCGTGATGAACTTTTTGTCTGCTTTTTTGCCTTGAGGCATGAGCGAAGTTCTCTATAGTTAGAAGGGCAAGGAGCAAGGAAGTCGGTCAGGAAGACAGGCTGCCAGGAACGGCAAAAGGAACCCCCGCAGGATGCGGTCAAGGACACCTCCAGGACGGAGATAGTCGAGCGACTCAGGATGAATCGCGGTCAGGATGACCAGGACACCCCGATGGATCGGGAAGAGGAACACCTTAAGGATAAGGTAATTTGTCAGGGAATGCAGGGAGCAACTTGGTTTAAGGATTAACCATACGACAACCCAAAAGGGGGTGACACGATGTCACCCCCTTTTTCTATCTGCCATTCCGGCACGAGGGCAGCATGAGCGAGTGGATTCCGGTTTATCAGGCAGCCAACAGCCTGGAGGCGCATACCCTGAAGGGATCGCTGGAAGTGTCGGGAGTGACAGTGCAATTGCAGGGTGAGGCCTTGTCCGGCGCCTTGGGAGAGCTGCCAGTCAATGCCGTGGAAGTGACTCTGTTGGTACGGCCGCGGGATCTGGAGCAGGCACAGCTCATCCTGGAGCCTTATCGACGAGGTGCCGGTCCGGCCTGGTATTGTCGGCGCTGTGGCGAGCATAATGCCGGCAGCTTTGAAATCTGCTGGCAGTGCGGCCATGAGGCCGACACCAGCGAGCAGTAATACCAAACAGATTACAGAACTGATCTATTTGGTTGCTCTGCAAAGGTTGGACAAAGGGTCCGCTCCGCCGACACGCCGTGAATACCTCCTGTAGGCTCCGCCGCGCCATCCTTGGTGCGGAGGATCGGCGGAGCAGATCCCTTTATCCTCCCTGATGCCAGGGAGGTGGTTGTGTTGCCTCTGAGCTCGGTTTAAAAATGATCAGATCTTTATGCAAATTGGTATAAGGCCTGTGCTCAGCGCTTCTCTTCCATCATTTCTTTCAGACGGGCTCTGTGATGGTGCATGGCGAAGGAGCCGAACACCAATACCGCCAGGTAATCTTTCAGAGTCGGATGCAGCACGTTGGCGACCTGCTTGAGCATCAGCATCTGCAACAGGTGCATGAACAGCACCACGGCACCCAGGATCAGCGGCATGGAGCCCACTTCCTGAAAGTCGGGACCTAGCAGCGCATAAATAATACCGGCCCAGAACACCAGCATGACCAGTCGCATCACGACATTTAATACCTTCATACCATTTTTTCCCTTTGATAAAGTTGATAACTGACCTGGCCTGCCTGCTTGTCTTTCAGCAGCCGCCAGTTTGGCGGCAACGGCAAGAATTCCGAATTCTGTTCTCGCTCGATATAGATTTTTGCATCTTCGCTCAGCCAGCCGTTCTGTTCCAGCAGTTGACAGGCGCTGGGCAGCAGTTCCCGATGAAACGGCGGATCCAGAAACACCAGATCGAACGGCGTCGCTGTCGTTTGCAGAAAGGCGAGGGCATCGGTATTGATGACCCGGCCCGGCGCCCGGGGCAGGCTGGTCAGGTTGTGCTGTAGCTGCTGAGCCACTTTGGCATCTTTTTCTACCAGTACCACCTCGATGGCACCACGTGACAGGGCTTCGAATCCCAGGCTGCCGCTACCGGCAAAGAGATCGAGGCAACGACAGTGACGAATGTCGAACATCAGCCAGTTGAACAGGGTTTCTTTTATTCTGTCGGTGGTAGGCCGGAGCCCTTCGCTGTTCAGCACCGGCAACTTGCGTCCGCGCCATTGGCCACCTATCAGGCGGATTTGTCCACCGCCTGTCGAGGTGTTTTTTGCCGGTTTTGCTTTTGCCATCTCGTTTCGTCGTCTTTCAATAAAGTGCTAGTATAAGGCGGTTTTGCACCCATAAGGGGTGAGTATTCTAATGAAGGGGCCGAGTCACGGCCAGCCCTAATCTCCCCCGACACAAGCGAGTAATAGCAGGATGGCGAAAAAAGGTTTTTTCTCCTGGCTGGGCTTTGGTAAAAACAAAGATCAGCAGGACGTAGCAGAAGAACAAAAACAGGCGGAACAGCCGGCGATTGAATCGGAAATTGAATCCGGCACCGCAGAGGTAGAAAAGGCATTAGAGGAACAGCAGGCTCAGGCAGCCGAACAGGCTCGTCTGGCGGCGGAAGCCGAAGCGGCCGAACAGGCTCGTCTGGCGGCGGAAGCCGAAGCGGCCGAACAGGCCCGGCTGGCGGCGGAAGCCGAGGCGGCCGAACAGGCCCGGCTGGCGGCGGAAGCCGAAGCGGCGGAACAGGCCCGGCTGGCGGCCGAAGCCGAAGCGGCCGAACAGGCCCGGCTGGCGGCCGAAGCCGAGGCGGCCGAACAGGCCCGGCTGGCGGCGGAAGCCGAAGCGGCGGAACAGGCCCGGCTGGCGGCGGAAGCCGAGGCGGCCGAACAGGCCCGTCTGGCGGCGGCAGCCCAGGCTCGGGCGGAAGAAGAAGCACGGCTGGCGGTAGAAGAAGAAGCTCGTCTCGCCGCCGAAGCCGAAGCGGCGGAGCAGACCCGGTTGGCAGAAGAAGCCGAGCAGACCGCTAAAAAAGTCGAAAAGACGCCCAAGCAGGGTTTTTTCGCCCGCCTGAAACAGGGGCTGCTGAAAACAAGGCAAAACCTGGGCTCAGGCTTCTTCGGTTTGTTCAGCGGCAAGAAGATTGATGACGAGTTGTTCGAAGAGCTGGAAACCCAGCTGCTGACCGCCGATCTGGGGGTAGAAACCACCTTGTCGATCATCGACAACCTGACCCGTCAGGCCAGTCGCCGTCAGCTGAAAGATGGCGAAGCGCTTTATGAGCTGCTGAAAGAAGAGATGGGGCAGATCCTGGACAAGGTCGACAAGCCGCTGGTGATCGACAGCGAGCACAAGCCTTATGTCATCCTGATGGTCGGCGTGAACGGCGTCGGCAAGACCACCACCATCGGCAAACTGGCGCGCCAGTTTCAGGCCGAAGGCAAATCGGTGATGCTGGCGGCAGGTGATACCTTCCGCGCCGCGGCGGTGGAACAGCTGCAGGTATGGGGCGAACGCAATCAGATCCCGGTTATCGCTCAACATACCGGCGCCGATGCCGCGTCGGTTATTTTTGATGCAGTCGAGGCCGCCAAGGCGCGCAAGGTCGATGTTCTGATCGCCGATACCGCAGGTCGCCTGCAGAACAAGGCGCACCTGATGGACGAGTTGAAGAAAATCGTGCGG
This sequence comes from Oceanisphaera submarina, assembly GCF_046521305.1. Classification (NCBI taxonomy): domain Bacteria; kingdom Pseudomonadati; phylum Pseudomonadota; class Gammaproteobacteria; order Aeromonadales; family Aeromonadaceae; genus Oceanisphaera; species Oceanisphaera submarina. The sequence goes on from NZ_JBKGFN010000004.1 coordinate 93,896, forward strand.
GTGATGCAGAAGATAGATGGGGCGGCGCCACACGAGATCATGCTGACCCTGGATGCCGGTACCGGCCAGAATGCCCTGAGCCAGGCCAAGGTCTTTAACGAGGCCGTGCCCATTACCGGTATTACCCTGAGCAAGCTGGATGGCACCGCCAAGGGCGGGGTGATATTCGCGGTGGCCGATAAATTCGGCATCCCCATTCGTTACATCGGCGTGGGCGAGAAAATTGACGATCTGAGACCCTTTAATTCCCGGGAATTTATCGACGCGCTTTTCAGTCAGGAAGAATAAATGATCCGCTTCGAGCAGGTTAGCAAGGTATACAGCGGTGGCTTTCAGGCCCTGCAGAAGGTCAGTTTCCACCTCGAGAAGGGGGAGATGGCGTATCTTACCGGCCATTCGGGGGCCGGCAAGAGCACCCTGCTCAAGCTGATCAGCGTGATGGAAAGGCCCACCGACGGCCAGGTGCTGTTCAACGATCAGGATGTCAGTCGTATCGGCCGCGGCCACATTCCCTATGTGCGCCGCCGTATCGGTATGATTTTTCAGGATCATCACCTGATTAACGCCCGTACCGTATTCGACAACGTGGCGCTGCCGCTGGTGATCGAAGGTTATAGTCACCAGGATATCCGGCGCCGGGTGTCGGCGGCGCTCGACAAGGTTGGTTTGCTCGGCAAAGACCGTTACTTTCCGCCCATGCTGTCCGGCGGTGAGCAGCAACGGGTGGGCATTGCCCGGGCCATCGTCAACAAGCCATCATTGTTGCTGGCGGATGAGCCGACCGGTAACCTGGATCCCGAGCTGTCGATGGAAATTCTGCGCCTGTTCGAAGCTTTTAATCGAGTCGGCGTCAGCGTGCTGATTGCCACCCATGATACCGGTCTTATCAACTCCCAGCGTTATCGTACCCTGACCCTGGATAGTGGCCGACTGCAGACGGAGGAGGGCGTATGAGCAGGCACAAGTTGTCCTGGCCGCAGCGTCTGGCCATGTATGGCGTCGACCACCTGCGTCAGTTGTTCGCCAGCCTGGGTGAGTTGTGGCGTACTCCGCTGAGTTCGCTGATGACCATCGCCGTGCTGGGGGTCAGCCTGGCATTGCCGGCGAGTTTTTATGTGCTGTTGAAAAATGCCGAGTCGGTCAGCGAATTCTGGCAGAGCAAGGCGCAGATCAGCCTGTATTTACAGCAGGATGCGACCGAAGCTCAGGCTACCGAGCTGCAGCAGCGGTTGGCGATCATGGCCGAGATAGAAAAAATTACCTACATCAGCGCCGTTCAGGGGCTGGCCGACTTCAAGGGTGCCGCCGGTTTTGCCGAGGCGTTGGAGCTGCTGGAAGACAACCCGCTGCCGGCGGTGTTTATTCTGAACCTGTCCGAGAGTGGCCGGGCGCCGGATGCCGCCGAGCTACTGCTGGCTGACATGAGTGCCGAGCCCATAGTGGCCACCGCTCGCCTGGACATGGCCTGGCTGGCTCGGCTGTCGGGCATCGTCGATCTGTTGCGGCAGGCGGTGGTGGGCATGGCCGCCCTGTTGCTGGCCGGTGTGCTGCTGGTGGTCAGTAACACCCTGCGGCTTAACATCCTCAATTGCCGTTACGAGATAGAGGTGATGAAGCTGGTGGGGGCGACCGACAGCTTCATTCAGAGGCCCTTTTTATATGTGGGGCTCTGGTACGGCATTATCGGTGGTCTGCTGGCCTGGTGGTTGACCCTGGTGATGGTGTTCTGGCTCAGCCATAAGGTGAATGCGTTGGCAGCCCTGTATCAGAGTGACTTTGATCTGCTGGGGTTGGGGGCGCAGGAAAGCCTGCTGCTTATCCTGACCGGCACTCTGCTCAGCCTGCTGGCGTCCGGATTTTCGGTGCGGCGTCACATTCGCGCCATAGAGCCGAGTTGAACTTGATGCCCTTCTTGTGGTCTCATGGGAGCAGAAACAGGCGATCCGCTTGACATTTATTCCCAGATAAATACATTTTCCGTTGCTGCGCCCTTATCTTGCGATGTGCGCACAACCAGACCACCAACGTCATGGCAGGGTGCACGCCGCAGCTGTTTTGATACGGAGTCATGTAATGAATGCGAGTTTAATGACGACAGATTTTCAGCGCCACTTTGCCCTGGTTCCCCAGGGTAGCCTGGAGGCCTATATCCAGGCAGTCAATACCATTCCCGTGCTGAGTGCGGAAGAAGAAAAATCACTGGCCGAGCGGCTGCAGAATGATGGTGACCTGGCCTCGGCCCGCCAGATGATCATGTCGCACCTGCGCTTTGTGGTGCATATTGCCAAGAGCTATTCCGGCTACGGCCTGCCGCAGGCCGACCTGATCCAGGAAGGCAACATCGGCCTGATGAAGGCGGTCAAACGCTTCGACCCTACCGTGGGTGTGCGCCTGGTGTCCTTTGCGGTGCACTGGATCAAGGCAGAAATTCACGAATACGTGCTGCGTAACTGGCGCGTAGTCAAGGTGGCGACCACCAAGGCACAGCGCAAGCTGTTCTTCAACCTGCGCAAGTCCAAGAAGCGTCTGGGCTGGTTCAACCAGCAGGAAGTGGAAATGGTAGCCGAAAACCTGGGTGTCCTGCCTGCTGAAGTGCTGGAGATGGAGTCGCGCATGAGCGCTCAGGATCAGGCCTTCGATCTGGCGTCCGATGACGACGACAAAGACACCAGCTTTTCGCCGGTGCATTATCTGCAGGATCATGCCTCGGACGTGGCTCATCAGGTGGAAGAAGCCAACTGGGAGCAAACGGCCAATCGCCGTCTGCGTGCGGCTCTGGCCACGCTGGACGAGCGTAGCCAGCATATTATTCAGGCTCGCTGGCTGGATGAAGACGACAAGACCACACTGCAGACCCTGGCCGATGAATATGGTGTGTCTGCAGAGCGTATTCGTCAGCTTGAGAAAAGCGCACTGAAAAAGCTGAAAGCGGCCATGGATGCCTGAGTAACAACAAAATCATGGTGGAAGGCCCCGACGGGGCCTTTTTTCCGTCGATAACTTATTTTTGATCAGATAAAAGCAGGATAATCCCATGAAAATACTGAAGCATCTGTTTAACAATAACGAGGAATGGTCAGAGAGGATCAAGGCGGAAGATCCGACTTTTTTCGAGAAGTTAGCGTTGCAACAGGCGCCCGAGTATCTTTGGATTGGCTGTTCCGACAGCCGGGTTCCCGCCAACCAGCTGACCGGTCTGCTGCCCGGTGACGTGTTCGTGCATCGTAACGTGGCCAACCTGGTGATGCACACCGACTTCAACTGTCTGTCGGTGGTACAATATGCGGTTGAAGTGTTGAAAGTGAAGCACATTATTATTTGTGGTCACTACGGTTGTGGTGGCGTTAAAGCCGCAATGGGTGATGTAGAGCTGGGACTCATTGATAACTGGTTGTGCAGCCTTAAAGATTTATATCACAGGTACCGCAAAGACTTGCTCGGCGTTGAACCCGAGCAGGCAAGAGAAGACGCCTTTTGCGAGCTGAACGTGGTCGAGCAGGTGGCTAACCTGTGTCGTACCACCATAGTGCAGCATGCCTGGCAGCGTGGGCAGGAACTGTCGATACACGGCTGGGTATACGGTATTAAGGATGGCAGACTGCACGACCTGGATGTCTGTGTATCCGAGAAAGAAGAAATGCCCGATGTTTATCGTATTCTGCAACAGCGCATATTGGGTAAATAGCGATAACCCGAACGAGTAGGAAATCTTCATGAGACGTGAATTGGCCATTGAATTTTCCCGAGTGACTGAAGCCGCCGCCCTGGCCGGCTACAAGTGGCTGGGACGAGGCGACAAGAATATCGCCGACGGCGCTGCCGTGGCGGCCATGCGTCATGTGCTGAATGAAATCGAAATCAGTGGTGAAGTGGTGATCGGTGAGGGCGAGATCGACGAAGCCCCCATGCTTTATATCGGCGAAAAAGTCGGTTCTGGAGGGGAAGATGTCGATATCGCCGTCGATCCCATCGAAGGCACTCGCATGACGGCCATGGGTCAGTCTAACGCCCTGGCAGTCATTGCCGTCGGTGAAAAGGGCGCTTTCTTGCGTGCCCCCGACATGTATATGGAAAAGCTGATCGTCGGCGCCCGCGCCAAAGGCGCTATCGATTTAACCAAATCGATAGAGCAAAACATCAAGGCGGTCGCCAAGGCCCTGAACAAGCCGTTGTCCCGTTTTACCGTGATCACTTTGGCCAAGCCGCGTCACGACAAGGCGATCAAGACCATACAAGCCCTGGGTGTTCGGGTATTCGCCGTGCCCGACGGCGATGTGGCGGCGTCCATTCTCGCCTGTATTCCCGAGAGCGAGGTCGACATGCTTTATTGCATCGGCGGCGCGCCGGAAGGGGTGATTTCTGCCGCGGCAGTACGCTCGCTTGACGGTGACATGCAGGCTCGTCTGGTACCTCGTTACGAGGTCAAGGGACCCAGTGAAGAGAACCTGGCACTGGGCCAGCAAGAGATCGAACGCTGCAAGCAGATGGGCATCGAAGTCGGCAAGGTGCTGAAGCTGGAAGACATGGCTCGTACCGATAACGTGCTGTTCGCGGCAACCGGCATCACCAAGGGTGACCTGCTGGAAGGTATCAGCAGTGATGGTTACTATGCGCATACCGAAACTCTGGTGATCCGCGGCAAGTCGCGCACTGTGCGCCGCATTCACTCGACTCATATTCTGTCTCGCAAGAACCAGACACTGCAGGACATCATTCTGTAACCAGCCGGGCATGAATGGTCTGATATAAGCGAAAAGGGATGCTCAGGCATCCCTTTTTGTTTGCCAACGGGCTGTTTAATACCCATCTCATTAGCATCTGGTTATTGTTGTATTCGTAGCTACTGAGGCAACAGAGCCGACTCCCACGACACCTATGAATACATCCATGTAAGCTCGGACATGCCATCCCTGGCATGTCACGGTCGTGGGAATCGATCTCTGTTGCCTCTTCTCGAGCACCGAGTTGTCTGTAGACGGGCCAACAGGTGACTCTGCAGTATCTGGAGGACAAAGGGATCTGCTCCGCCGACCTTCTGTTTCAGTGATGCAACAGAGAGCGTACATGGATGTATTCATAGCGTGTCGGCGGAGCGGGCACTTTGTCCGACGTTTACACAGCAATGAAATAGATCGTTTGTTTAATGTGACCGAGTTACTCCTGTTGGCTGCCTCTGGTCAGCGTCGCCGGATCCAGCAGCTGGCGTAATTCCTGTTCCGATAGTTCGGTTTCTTCCAGCGCGACTTCCAGTATCGGCCTGTTTTCCGCATAGGCCTGCTTGGCGATGTAGGCCGCCCGGTCGTAGCCGATCACCGGGTTGAGGGCAGTCACCAGAATCGGGTTTCTGGCCAGGCTCCGATCGATATGCGGCTGATTGACGGTAAAGCCCGAGATGGCGTCGGCCAGCAAGGGGCTGCTGTTGGCCAGCAGTCGGGTCATGGTCAGCAGATTGTTGGCCACCAGCGGCAGCATGACATTGAGCTGGAAGTTGCCGGACTGGCCGGCCACCGTGATGGCAGCGTCCAGGCCAATTATCTGGGCTGCCACCATGGCCACCGCCTCCGGGATCACCGGATTGACCTTGCCGGGCATGATGGACGAACCCGGCTGCAGGGCAGTCAGCTGAATTTCCGCCAGACCGGTGAGTGGGCCCGAATTCATCCAACGCAAATCGTTGGCGATTTTCATCAGGGCCACCGCCAGGGTCTTGAGCTGCCCCGACAGTTCTACTGCCGTGTCCTGACTGCTCAGGCTGTAGAAATAGTCTTCGGCCGGACAGAAATCGAGCCCGGTGTGCCGGTTGATATAATCGCAGGCCAACTGGGCCTGTCGCGGATCGGCGTTGATACCGGTGCCGATGGCGGTGCCGCCCAGCGCCAGTTGCTGCAGCCGGCTCTGAAGCCCTTCCAGTCGTTCTCGGCCATAACGTATCTGGGTGGCCCAGCCGCCCAGTTCCTGATCGAAGCGCAACGGCATGGCATCCATCAAGTGGGTACGGCCGGTTTTTACCTGACACTGCAGCTGCTCTGCCTTGGTGAGGATGACCTGTTCCAGCTGGTGCAGGGCCGGCAGCAACTCACGGCTCAGGCTGAGGGCGGCGCTGACATGAATGGCGGAAGGGATGACATCGTTGGAGCTCTGGCCCATGTTGACGTCGTCATTGGCGCCCACCGCCTTGCCCAGGCGGGCGGCGGCCAGGTGCGCCAGCACCTCGTTGACGTTCATATTGGTGCTGGTGCCGGAGCCGGTCTGGTAAATATCGATGGGAAAGGCATCCGGGTGCCTGCCTTCGATTATGTCGCCGGCAGCCTGAATAATGGCGTCGGCCTTGTCTTGATCCAGTCGGGCCAGCTGGCCGTTGGCATGGGCGCAGGCCGCTTTGATGCGGGCGATGGCATCAATAAAGGCCGGAGGCAGTTGCTGGCCGGAGATCGGAAAGTTGTTGATGGCGCGTTGGGTCTGGGCGCCATAGAGGGCGTGATCAGGCACCTGTATTTCGCCCATGGAGTCCCGTTCGGTTCTCATCTTCATTACCGTCTCCTTTTGCCGTCGACCTTTCTTGGTCCAGGCCGCTATTTTGCTAGGTAATAGCTTAGCATTCCTGCCTGGGTGCCGAAGCCCTCACTGGTTAGAAAGGCGGCGAGCCCGGCTCTTTGTTCTTCCGGGGCCTGGGCCGGGTTGCAGTCAAGCCGCTCTAGTCCGGCCGCCGCCGCTTCCAGCCTGATCTGGCGCAGCAGCTCCCGGCCAATGCCCCGGCGACGGGTAATATCGCGCACCGCGATAAAGTCGAGCCGCTCCTGCCGGCGCCAGGCCAGGGCCACGGCCTTGTCGTTGAAGGTGGCGAGATAAAATACCGCCTGCTCGGGCAGGGCTCTGCCCTGCAAGATGATGTCGGCATGATGACGATGAATGGCCGGTAGCTGCTCCAGGCAGTGAACGGTCAGGCGCATGGTGAACATCCTGTGTCATAAAAAACGCCATTTTACCACGAAGCTCAAGCCCTTCGGACGGTGGTAAGTCTTAATGTAAGCGATCAGCCAAAGACAAATAGCCTGTCGCTTTCGGATTTTGATATTCTTTGTCGCTGATTGCCTAACGCCGATGGCTTCCGGCTATGTCTCAAGAGGTTTGCCATGACATTTGACACCAGCCAACATAATCTCCGCATGACTCACTTCGACCGGCACGATTCTTTCTGGCTGTTCGGCTACGGCTCTCTGATCTGGAAGGCCGACTTCCCCTTTCTGGAGCGCAGGCCGGCCTGGATCCACGGTTGGTGCCGCCGGTTCTGGCAGGGCTCTCACGATCATCGCGGCACCCCGGATGCTCCCGGGCGGGTGGTGACCCTGACTCGCGATCCCTACGCTCGCTGTGACGGCATGGCCTATCGTATTCGCCCCGAGGTGCTTACCCAATTGGATATGCGGGAGAAAAACGGCTACCTGCGCGCACTGGTGCCGGTACATTTCGATGCAGAGCAAGCGGTGGAAGGGCTGATTTATCTGGCTACCGAAGATAATGCTGCCTTTCTGGGCGAAGCCCCGCTGCAGGACATGGCAGCGCAAATTGCCGGCGCTCACGGCCCCAGTGGCAGTAACCGGGATTATCTGCTTAATCTGGCCGAGGCGCTGGTCAGGCAGGGGGTGCAAGACCAGCATGTATCGACATTGGCGGCGCTACTGACGAAGCCGGCCTGACCCTGGTGGCGTCACAGGGTATACTGGCCGGTCAGTCGAGAGGTGATGTGATGGAATGTCGAAGCAATTGTGGTGCCTGCTGTATTGCCCCCAGTATCAGCGGTCCGCTGCCGGGCATGCCCCATGGCAAGGCCGCCGGTGAGCCCTGCCTTCACCTGCTGGACGATCTGCGTTGTGCGCTGTTTGGCAAGCCGGAGCGGCCGGCGGTGTGCGGTACTTTCAAGGCGATGGCCGATGTCTGCGGCACCGGTCAGGCCGAGGCGTTATGGCTGATTGCCGAGCTGGAGTCGGCGACCTGCTAGCGTGAGGAGAGCGTTAATCTCAGCCCCGTGTCAGCCAGGGCTGGGGATCGATGGCCTGGCCCCGATAGCGGATTTCGAAGTAGAGGCCGGGTTTGTCCTGGCCGCCGCTTTCGCCACTCAGGGCGATGGGCTGGCCGGCCTTGACCTTGTCACCGGGATGGCGCAGCAGAGATTGGTTGTGCCCATAGAGGCTCATATAACCCTTACCGTGATCGATGACCATCACCATACCGAAACCACTGAGCCAGTCGGCGTAAACCACCTGGCCGTTGGCGATGGCGCTGACTTCCTTGCCGGCCGGGGCGCCGATCAACAGGCCTTTCCAATTCAGCTGGCTGGTGCGGGCGGCACCGAAGCGATGAATAAGTGATCCCTTGAGCGGCCAGGGCAGGCTGCCCTTGGCCAGTCCGGCGAAGTTACCGTTGAGCTTGGCGACCACCGGCGTTCTGCCGGAGCTACCTTGCTGGCGGGCCAGCCGATTTTGTTCGGCCTGTTCCCGGGCGGCTCGCTCCCGGGCTGCCTGTTCTCGGGCTGCTCTTTCCTGGGCAGCCTTGATTTGTTGTTCCAGGTGATTGGCCGCCTGTTGCAGGTTGGTCAGGCGCTGATTGCTCTGATCCAGGGTGGCATTGAGCTGTTTGGCGGTCTGGCTGCGTTTGGCCTGCTGATCGCTCAGCTTTTGCCGTTCGGTCTCTTGTCGAGCCAGCAGTTGGTTGAGCCGGTTGCGGCTCTGCTCGGCCCGACGGCGGTTGTCGGCCAGTAGCTCGCGGGTGCGAGCCAGCTGGTGCAGGGCGTCGGCCCGCACCTGGTTGAGATGGGCATAGTAATGCAGCAATCGCTCTATCTCGGTGCTGTCCTGGCCGTTGAGCAGTAATTTCAGGTAGTCGTGACGGCCATTCTGATAGGCGGCCCTGAGTTGTTCCGCCAGCAACTGTTGCTGGTGCTCGGCCTGTTTGCCCAGGGCCTGGTGTTCTTTGTCCAGCCGGGCGAGAGCGACTTCGTTTTCTTTCAGCTTGTGCTGAGTCTGGTTCAGTTCCCGGGCCAGGCTGGAAATGGCTTTTTCATCTTTGGCGAGTTGTTGCTGTAATTGGCCCAGCTGCTTTTTCTGTTGCTGTACGTTTTGCTTCTGGCTGGTGATCTGACCCTGAACGTTCTTGAGATCCTTGCTGTCATCCGCCCAAGCGAAAGCACCGGCCATCAGGCCGGTGCTTATCCATAATAGTAATGAACCGATCAGTCGTTGTTTGCCCATATGGGCCTGATTATTTCAGAACCATCAGAGGCTTGCCAGTCATTTGCGTGGGTGTTTCCATCCCCATCAGGCTCAGCATGGTCGGTGCCAGATCCGAGAGCCGTCCCTTCTCTGCCGGAACGGCATCGCGGCCCACGTAAATCAGCGGCACCGGCAGGTTGGTGTGGGCGGTTTGTATCTGGCCGGTCACCGGGTTGACCATCTGCTCGGCATTGCCGTGGTCGGCGGTGATCAACGCCTCGCCGCCCACTTCTTCCAGCGCGGTTACCACGCGGCCGATGGAACGGTCTACCGCTTCACATGCCTTGACCGCCGCCTCGAACACCCCGGTGTGGCCGACCATGTCGCCGTTGGGATAGTTGCAGATGATGACGTCATACGCCTGGCTTTTGATGGCGGCAACCAGCTTGTCGGTGAGCAGTTCGGCATTCATTTCCGGCTGCAGATCGTAGGTGGCCACCTGGGGGCTGGGGATCAGCTCGCGCTGTTCGCCGGAGAAGCATTCTTCCCGTCCGCCGTTGAAGAAGAAAGTGACATGCGCATATTTTTCGGTTTCGGAAATACGCAGTTGAGTCTTTCCGTGCGCCGCCAGCCACTCACCCAGGGTATTGGGCAGGGACTCGGGCGGATAGGCGCAGGCGGTATCAATGTCGGCGGCATATTCGGTCAGCATCACGAAGTGGCTCAGGGTCGGCCGACTGGTGCGTTTGAAGCCGGTGAAATCATCCTGCACGAAGGCACGGGTCAGCTCCCGGGCCCGGTCGGCGCGGAAGTTCATGAAGATAACCGCATCGCCGTCCTGCATGGAAACCGGCTCACCTACTGTGGTGGCCTGGACGAACTCGTCGTTTTCTTCCCGAGCGTAGGCGGCCTGCAGCGCCTCGACACCGGTGGCAAAGCGATGCTCGGCCCGGCCCTGGGTCAGCAAATCATAGGCGTTTTGTACGCGATCCCAGCGATTGTCTCTGTCCATGGCGAAGTAGCGACCCACCACCGAGGCCAGGCGGCCCTTGCCCAGCTCGGCAAACAGGGTGTCGAACCGTTCGATGGACGTCTGGGCTGAACGGGGGGCGACGTCCCGGCCATCGAGAAAAGCATGCAGATAGATGTGTTCGGCACCGCGTTCGGCGGCCATCTTGATCATGGTGGCTATCTGATCTTCATGGCTGTGCACGCCACCGGCCGATAGCAGGCCCATGATATGCACGGCCTTGCCCAGACCGGTGGCGCCGTCCACGGCCGCGGCCAGCACCGGATTGGTAAAGAAGTCCCCGTCTTCGATGGCTTTGTCGATACGGGTCAGATCCTGATAGACAATGCGGCCGGCACCGATGTTGACGTGACCGACCTCGGAGTTGCCCATCTGGCCTTCGGGCAGGCCTACGTCATGACCCGAGGTGGAAATCAGCATCGAGGGGTGCTGTTTCATCAGATTGTCGAGCACAGGGGTATGTGCGGTGTGAATGGCGTTATGTTCCGTTTTTTCACTATAACCCCATCCATCCATAATGATGAGAACCAGGGGCTTTTTGGTCGAGTTCATAGTGTAAACCTATGTTGTTATTTGAACGTTGAGGTCGAAGAGGCCGAAACTCTCGCCATATTACTACAGTTGCCGATTTGGTCTCCAGCCGAAGACCGACGGCAATTCCGGCGGAGAAGATGGAGAGGGGCGATTGGGCCTCGGGCTGCTGTTATTTACCGATGCCACATGTATACTCGGGCTTTTCCGTATTTTGACTCGAAAGAAGTAACATTATGCAAGAATACCTCGATTTTGCCGCCAGTCATCCCATGCTGAGCATGGTCTGGCTGGGTCTGGTTGCCGTAATCATCTATATGACCCTTATGTCTAAACTGACCAAGGTGCAGTTAGTCGCCACCCAGCAGGCGGTGCTGCTTATCAATAAGCAAAACGCCGTGGTGGTGGATGTGCGTACCGCCGAGGAATTCCGCAAGGGGCATATTGCCGGTGCCATTAACGTGCCCGCTGCTCAGCTCAAGGCCAACAACCTGAACCTGATTGAAAAGTATCAGGACAAGCCGTTGGTGCTGGTGTGCGAAACCGGCATGACCACCGGTGGTGTCGGCCGTCTGTTGACCAAGGCTGGTTTCAAACAGGTTCACGCCCTGCGTGGCGGCATGGCAGACTGGCGTACCCAGAACCTGCCGGTAACCAAACGTTAATCTTTCAACGCATAAAAATAAGGATATCTTCATGGCCGAATCAGAAAATGGCGCCAACACCGAGGCCCAGCAGCAGGTTGAATTTCAGATCCAGCGCATTTATCTGAAAGACGTGTCTTTCGAAGCGCCGTCCACGCCGCTGGTATTCCAGAAAGAATGGAAGCCCGAAGTAAAGCTGGATCTGGATACCAAGAGCGCTCGCCTGGGTGACAACGTATTCGAAGTGGTACTGACCCTGACCGTGACCTGCCAGATGGGCGAAGGCGAAACCGTTTACCTGTGTGAAATTCAGCAGGCCGGTATCTTCACCATCGGCAACATGGCCGAGCCGCAACTGGCCCACTGCCTGGGTGCCTTCTGCCCCAACATCCTGTTCCCTTATGCCCGGGAAACCGTGGGTAGCCTGGTGGGTCGCGGTTCCTTCCCGCAGCTGAACCTGGCGCCGGTGAACTTCGATGCCCTGTTTGCCGCCCACGTACAGCGTGCCCAGCAACAGCAGGCGGATGCCTGATGCACAAGGATGCCGCCATCTCGGTTCTGGGTGCCGGCTCCTATGGTACGGCACTGGCCATTGCCATAGCGCGTAATGGTCACCAGACCCTGCTGTGGAGCCACAGGCCCGAGCAGGTGGTCACCCTGGCCGCCGATCGTTGCAACAAGGTCTTTCTGCCTGACGCCACCTTTCCCGACAGCCTCTGCCCGGCAGCCGCGCTGGAACAGGTGGTGCAGGCCAGCCGTGACCTGCTGGTGGTGGTGCCGAGCCACGTGTTTGCCGATGTGCTGAAACAGATAAAGCCGTTTTTGCGTAAAGACAGCCGTGTCGCCTGGGCCACCAAGGGTCTGGACCCGACCTCCGGCAGTCTGTTGCAGGATGTGGCCCGAGATATTCTGGGTGACCAGGTTCCGCTGGCGGTGTTGTCGGGCCCCACCTTCGCCAAAGAGCTGGCCATGGGTCTGCCCACGGCCATTTCGCTGGCTTCCACCGATGACGACTTTGCCGGCGATCTGGCAGATTTGGTGCACTGTGATCGCTCGTTCCGGGTTTATCTCAACGACGACATGGTGGGGTTACAGCTGGGCGGGGCGGTGAAGAACGTCATCGCCATCGGCGCTGGCCTGGCCGACGGCCTCGGTTTTGGTGCCAATGCCCGTACCGCGCTTATCACCCGAGGCCTGGTGGAGCTGCAGCGCCTGGGAGTGGCTTTGGGCGCCAGACAGGAAACCTTTATGGGGATGGCGGGGCTGGGTGATCTGGTGCTGACCTGCACCGACAATCAGTCGCGCAACCGCCGTTTTGGCCTGGCCCTCGGTCGGGGACTGGAGGTGCAGGCCGCCATGGCCGACATCGGTCAGGTGGTGGAAGGCTATCGCAATGCCGCCGAAGTGCATCAGCTGGCGGCTCGTTACAGTGTGGAAATGCCCATTTGCGAGCAGGTTTATCAGGTGCTGTATCAGGGCAAGAATGCCAGAGAAGCGGCCATTGCCCTGCTGAGCCGGGATCGCAAGGCGGAATAATTCGCCTAAGCAACAGCCGCATACAAAAAGGGAGCCATAATGGCTCCCTTTTTACTATCAGAGTGATGAACTCAGTAGTAGGAGTGCTCGCCGCGCTCATGATCGGTGGCATCGCGCACGCCGGTAATTTCGCCGGCAAACAGTTCAAGCAACTGTTTTTCGATGCCATCTTTCAGCGTGACATCAATCATGGAACAGCCGTTGCAGCCGCCGCCGAACTGCAGAATGGCCAGGCCGTCCGGCGTGATTTCGGTCAGCACTACCTTGCCGCCGTGGCTGGCCAGCCCCGGGTTGATCTGGGACTGCAGCACATATTCGACTCTGTCTGCCAGCGGCGCATCATCGGGCACCTTGGCCATTTTGGCGTTGGGTGCTTTCAGGGTGAGCTGAGAGCCCATCTGATCGCTGACAAAATCGATTTCGGCGGCGTCCAGGAAAGAGACGCTTTGCTGATCCACGACCGCCTCAAAACCTTCGAACGGTAAATGCATATCGTCGTGATCGATAGCATCGGGCGGGCAATAAGAGACGCCGCATTCGGCGTTGGGGGTGCCCGGGTTAACCACAAACACCCGGATATTGGTGCCTTCCGGCTGTTGCGACAACAGTTTGCGGAAGTGTTCCTGGGCGGTTTCGGAAATCGTAATCATCGCTATCCTCGTAAACCTGACTAAACAACTCAACTTTTATCATACCCTTGTTGTCGCCACTTGAATAGTCGTCAGTGCTCAAGAGTCCGACAGGCTGCCCACACCTCCACCCGGCTTACTCCTTGCCGGTGCAACAGCCGGGTCAGCTCGGTCATGGTGGTGCCGGTGGTGATCACATCGTCCAGCAATGCCACGTGTTGATACGGTACCGCTCGGGCGGCGAAGGCGCCGTGCAGATTCCGTTTTCTCTGGCGGCGGTTGAGGTGGGTCTGGGATGCGGTGGAGCGAAGTCGACGCAAGATCCGGGTATCCACCGGTATATCCAGTATCTCGTGCAGGCCATGGGCGATTTCGGTAGCCTGGTTATAGCCCCGGCAGAGCTGTCGCCACCAGTGCAGGGGCACCGGCAGAATAGCCTCCGGGTAAGGCGGTGCCAGCCGTCGGGCCAGCAACTGACCGAGCAGGCGACCGTTTAGCGCTCGCTGATGATATTTGAGATCGTGGATCAGGCGAGGGTGGGGCGATTCGAAGTCGGCCAGCACCTGCATCCGTTGCCAGGGCGGGGGGCGGCGCTGGCACTGTCCGCAGTGAGCATCTGCCACCGCCAGCGGAAAGGCGCATTGCGGACAGGGGCGCTCCAGCTGCGGCAACTCGTCCCGACACTGGCGGCAGATCAGTGCCTGTTGCTCGCAGTCATGTCGGCACAACAGGCACTGGCCCCACCAGAGAGAGCCGGATTGTAAGCGGGCGGTCAGCCGTCTTATCATGGCGGTATCAAGATAACGGGATTTGCTGATGAGTGTATATGTAGAACGGCGCGGCCGGGGGCCGGAGCTGGTGTTGTTGCACGGCTGGGGCATGAATGGTGCCGTCTGGCAGGGGCTGGCTCAGCGGCTGGAAGCGGACTTTCGGCTGCATCTGGTCGACTTGCCGGGTTTCGGCCACAGCCCGGCGCTGCCTGTGCATGCCAGCCTGGATGACTGGGCCACCGCCGTGCTGGGTGCGGTGCCCGACCAGGCGTCCTGGCTGGGCTGGTCGCTGGGCGGGCTGGTTGCCACCCATGCCGCCCTGCGGGCGCCGGCACGAGTACGCAGTCTGATCACCCTGGCCAGCTCACCCCGGTTTGTGGCCGAAGACGACTGGCCGGGCATCAAGCCCGCCGTGCTGTCGGGATTCGAGCAGCAACTGGCCGAGGATCACCGGCAGGTGGTCAATCGCTTTCTGGCGCTGCAGGCGATGGGAAGCGAGCATGCCCGGGAAGACATTCGTCAGCTGCGTGACAGCCTGGCCCAAAAACCGGCGCCGGATCCGGCCGCGCTGGCCGCCGGTCTGGCTTTGCTGGGAAGCGTGGATTTGCGTGGTTGCTTGAGCCAGCTGCAATTACCCATGTTGCGCCTGTATGGCCGGCTCGACGGCCTGGTGCCGAAAAAAGTCATTGCCCTGGTCGATGCCCTGGCTCCGCACAGCCAAAGCCATGTTGAGCTCAGGGCGTCTCACGCTCCCTTTATCTCGCACCCGGACGCCACCGCCGAGAAAATCCGCGTTTTTTTACAGCCTGCCTGCTGATCCCGGCATGCGGGATCGGCAGGCAGCGGCTTAAACCAGCGGTAGCGCCAAAATGGCATCTGTGGTCTGAACATCGGCGAAGGTGTCGCTCAGCGTGACGAGTGAGGCCTGGTGCAGCACGGCATAAGGTACCGTTTTGCCGTCGTCACCGGTCAGATCGCGGGTGGCGCAGGCGTCGTCGGCAACGATGACATCATAGCCCAGCGGCACCGCATCGCGGGTCGCCCCGGCTACGCAGGCGTGAGTCATCAGGCCGCTGATGATCAGGGTGTTGATGCCTCCGGCCTTGAGCTGCGCGTCTATGTCGGTGGTCGGGAATACGCTAACCGATGATTTATGCACCACCACATGATGCTTGGCAGGCTGAATATCGGCATGAAAGGCAGCGGTCTCGCCGTCTTCGGCAAAGATCGGAGCGCCGGGAGGGGTAAGGTGCTGCACGTGAAATACCGGCATTCCCGAGGCATCGGCCATGGCTATCAGCCGGTTCGCGTTGTCGAGTGCCACCTTGCCCTCGGGGATCGGCAGCTTGCCGGTGAAATACTCGTTCTGAAAGTCGATTACCAGCAGCGCCGTGTTGTTACGGTTGATACTTTGGGTCTTGGTGGCGCCGGTAATGGCTCTGATGGTTGGGTGGTTCATGGTCGTGATCCTTTTGGTGGTTGCGTTCAGGAATGAAGGGCTGGTGGTGTGCCGCCCTTGTGTGTAATCACTCTATCGCCTACCCTCGATGCGAAACAGTGTCCCAAGTGACAACAACCGATGGGATTGGGCCAACATGACATCTTCTTCTGAACATCGCATTGCCGTCGTCGTCTTCGATGGCATCAGTCCCTTTCACCTTTCCGTGCCCTGTGCGGTGTTTGGTGATGATCTGGCTCGGCTCGGGGTGCCGCGTTACGATGTGGTGGTGTGTGCGGAGCAGGCGGGAGCCATTGCCACACGGTCGGGTTTTTCGATTAATGTTCCTCACGATTTGTCGGCACTGAACACTGCCGATACGGTGATCATTCCCGCCTGGTTCGATCCGGACGAACGCCCCTCAGAGGCTTTGCTTGATGCCCTGCGTGCGGCGCATGCGCGCGGTGCCCGTCTGGTGGGGCTGTGTCTCGGAGCCTTTGTCCTGGCCGAGGCCGGGTTGCTCGATGGTCGCAGAGCCTCCACGCATTGGGTCTGGGCCGGTGATTTCACCCAAAAATATCCCGATGTCAGCTTCGACTTCGATGTGCTCTATGTCGATGACGGCGACATTCTCACCTCGGCCGGCACCGCCGCGGCAATTGACTGCTGTATTCATCTGGTGCGATGCGACCACGGTGCCGATGTGGCGAACCGTCTGGCCCGTCGCTTGGTGACCGCCCCGCATCGCGGTGGTGGGCAGGCTCAGTATATCGAGCAACCGTTGCCCCGGCCCGTCGACTGCGATCGTCTGACGCGGGCCATGGACTGGGCTACGGACAACCTGACGCAACCGGTTGGCCTGGACTCGATGGCAGAGCAGGCGGTCATGAGCCGGCGCAACTTCTCCCGTCAGTTTCGCAAGGCCACCGGCACCACGGTCAGCCACTGGCTGCTGGCGCAGCGGCTGGCCCTGGCCCAGCGGCTGCTGGAAACGAGCGAGATCAATATTGACCGGGTGGCCAGTGATTCCGGATTCGCATCGACCGTCAGTTTCAGGCAGCATTTTTCGGCCGCATTCTCGATCTCTCCGGCGGCCTACCGAAAGCAGTTCAGAAGTGCCTTTGTTGCATCTGATGCCAAAAAGGGCGAATGACACTAAGCGGATGGGCGCAAGCAGCACTCGAAACGACGGCGGATAAGTGCTCGGTGTCCCTCATCGGTGGCTGGCTTGTAGTCAGTGAGCGAGTAAGTCAGGCACAAGGACCCGGCTATCGGTTGCGGCACTGAGGCCGAAGGTGCGGCAAAGAGGCCAAATCAGGCGACAGCGACCATAATCAGGTGATTCATGCAGGGAGGTTGCGATGGCAATACCGGTGATCTTGCCCAATATGGTGCCTAATCTGGTCCAGCCCGGCACCGAGGCGGCCCAGGCCGACCAGGCGCGTCGCCCGGCGATACCGGTGATCACGGCGGTGCAGCCTTATGTGGCCATTCGGCCGCGCCATCAGGATCGGGAGCGAAGCCGGCGTCAGGCGGCCCTCGAGCTCTGGCTGGGGCTGCACCGGGGCGAAGCCTGTTCTATTGGCGCCAGCCCCGCCATGAGCCATCGGCTCGATGTCATTAACCGGCGTTACCGTCACCCGGAGGAGCACGTCGGCATCGAGCTGGATATTGAAGCCTGAGCCGGGTAGAAGGAGTGTCGGTCATGGCCGGTTATCAGCTTAAACTCAAGCGCAAGCAGCAGGTTGCCGAAGGCACCCTGGCATTGTATTTCGACAAGCCCGATGATTTCAGCTTCAAGGCCGGTCAGTGCGTCCGCCTGGGGTTGGTTGATCCGCCCGAAACCGACGGTGAGGGCAGCGGTCGTATTCTGTCCCTGGCTTCAACCCCCACCGAGCCTGAACTGATGGTGGCCACCCGCATCAGAGACAGCGCCTTCAAGCGGGTGCTGAACACCCTGACATCGGGTGCCGAATTGACCCTTAAAGGTCCCTATGGTGACTTTACTCTGCCCGCCGATCCGTCTCGGGAGCTGGTGTTCATTACCGGCGGCATCGGCATCACACCGGTAAGAAGCATGCTGCTGCAGGCCATAGCGGAGAACCAGGCCGATACTCGCGCCGATGAAAATAAGGGCCGGAAGATGACGCTGTTTTATGCCAATCGACGGCCGGAAGATGCCGCCTTTCTCGACGAATTGGCCCAGGCCTGTGCCACCGACCCGTTCTGCACCCTGGTGGCGACCATGAGCCAGGCCGACCAGTCGGTACAACACTGGCAAGGGGAGCGTGGCTATGTAGATGAAGCCATGCTGGGCCGCCATCTGACGGACGTGACCAAGCCCCTTTATTACCTGGACGGACCGCCGGGTATGGTGGCGGCGATGAAAATCATGCTTGTTGATGCCGGTGTCGCCGAAGATCGGCTGCGTACCGAGGAATTTGCCGGTTATTGACGATGACGGGCAGAAAAACAGGGCGGCAGGGAACATGAAAATAGATCTGGTGCTTTTCTGTGTGTAAAATTCGCCCTCTTCCGATGAACAACGAGACCATCCCATGGGCAGAGCCTATCAAAACCGCAAAGAATCCATCGCCAAAACGGCGAATGCCAAGAGCAAGGTCTACAGCAAGTACGGCCGTGAAATCTACGTTGTCGCCAAATCCGGCGGTGCCGACCCGGACGGCAACCTGACTCTGCGCGGCCTGATCGAACGCGCCAAGAAAGACCAGGTGCCTGCCCATGTCGTCGAAAAAGCCCTGCAAAAAGCTACCAGTGGCGCCGGTGAAGACTTTTCGCCCGCCCGTTACGAAGGCTTTGGCCCCGGCAACTGCCTGGTGATCGTGGATTGTCTGACCGACAACCCCAACCGTACCATCGGCGATGTGCGCCAGTGCTTCAACAAGGTCAAGGCCAAAATCGGTACCTCCGGCACCGTCAGTCACATGTTTGATCATTGCGCCATTCTGGTTTTTGCCGGCGATGATGAAGACGCCGTGCTGGAAGCACTGATGATGGCCGACGTGGATGTGACCGATGTAGAGCAGGAAGACGGGAAAATTACTGTGTTTGCGCCTCACACCGAATACTTCAAGACCAAGCAGGCGTTAACCGAAACCTTTGGCGACATCGATTTTGAAGTAGATACCATTCAGTTTGTGCCCCAGAACACCGTTGAAGTGACCGGTGACGATGTGGCTCAGCTCGAGCGCTTCCTCGACATGCTGAACGACGTGGACGACGTACAGAACGTCTACCACAACGCCGAGTACTGAGCCGGCAGCATTCACGCCAGTGGTAATCGAGAAAACCCTCCTCCATGGAGGGTTTTTTTATGCTCGGAAGGTATGCGCCAGCTCACAATTTCGATAACAAACAAAAAACATTTGATGCACAATTGGTGGTCTGTCTGACTCTCTTGTCTTTTATTTCTGGTGGTTTTATCCATATGAGTTTGGTGATAATTTTCTTATTAATCATGCTTATATATTCCACCTGGATAGGATGGACTGGGTCGCTGGCGCGAGCCTTGAGTCACATTCACAACATATTGCCGCGTTGAAAACATGTTTACAGATCGTTAACGATTGTTCTATTGTTTCAATCGTTAACAATAAATCTATATGTTCGTAAACAAGGAGCGCGCAGTGAGAATCAAGATCATCAACCCCAATACCACCCAGTCGTTTACCGATGCGCTGCAAAAACTGGCCGACAAGGTGGCTCGACCCGATACCGACATTCTGGCGGTCAGCCCGGGCAGCGGCCCGGCTTCCATCGAAAGCTTCTACGACGAGGCACTGTCGGTACCCGGCGTGCTGGAAGAGATTGCAAAAGGCGATAGGGAGGAAAATATCGACGCCTATGTGCTGGCCTGTTTTGGTGACCCGGGACTCTATGCCGCCCGGGAGCTGACCGACAAGCCGGTGCTGGGCATTGCCGAGGCGGCCTTTCACATGGCGGTGATGAGCGGAGCCTGTTTCAGCGTGGTGACCACGGCCCCCCGGGTACGCTTCATGACCGAGCATCTGGTCAGTCGCTACGGTTTTGGCGAGCAGTGCAAAAAAATTCGCACCACCCCGATGAAGGTGCTGGATCTGGCTACGTCGCCGGACGCCGCCATCGCCAAGGTGGTTGCCGAGTGCCAGCGGGCGCGGGAAGAAGATCACGCCGAAGCCATAGTGCTGGGCTGCGCCGGTATGTCCCAGTATCGGGAATATATCGAGCAGGCAATCGGCATTCCGGTGATCGATGGCACCGTGGCGGCAGTCAAACTCTGTGAGGCCATGGTGGAGATGAAACTGGGTACCAGCAAGGTGCTGACCTTCAACTGGCCGCGGCCGGAAATGGCGTATCCGGGGCGACAACTCAATATCGCCTGAGACGATGTACCCACACTGCGGCAGACAGGGTAGTTTGACTGTCGCAACAAATGCACGGCTCAGGGCAGCCGGCAGAGGACTGGGGCAGTTAACGCTCCGAGTGATGGAATACCGAGGACTAGACTATGGCTATTCAGAATGTAAACAGCGACGTCGCCATTCCCATGCAAACAGGCAAAGCAGGGCCGGCCGAGGCAGCCGGCGGCAATGACAAGAAGGCAGGTGAAGAATCACTGGCACCGCAGAAACACAGGATCATGGGGCGGTTTTCCTACCTGCTGGCCTGGTTCGGTGGTTGCGTATCCATTGGTACCTTTACCATGGGCTCCAGTATCGTCGGCACCCTCAACCTGCTGCAGACCTGTGTCGCGATTGCCATCGGCTGCTTTGTGATTGGTATTGCGCTGGCACTGAACGGTGCCGCCGGTTACAAATACGGCATTCCCTTCATGGTGCAGGCGCGGGCCGCCTTCGGCTTTGCCGGTACCCGCTTTCCGGGGCTGGTGCGAGCCATACCGGCCATCGTCTGGTACGGTTTTCAAAGCTGGATCGGCGCCGGAGCCCTGAACGCGGTGTCTGCCACCCTGTTCGGTTTCGACAACCTGGTGCTGTATTTCGTGTTGTTCCAGTTCCTGCAGATTGGCCTGTCGATCTTCGGCTTTCAGGGCATCAAGTGGTTGGAAAACGTGGGCAGCGGCTTCATTCTGCTGGCACTGGTCTACATGTTCTACAGCGTGATCAACCGCTACGGTGAGGAAATCACCACCAATCTGGTGAACGTCGAAGGTACCTGGGGTATGCCGTTCTGGGGCGCCACCATGCTGTTCCTCGGTATCTACAGCACCATGATGTTGAACGTCAGCGATTATTCCCGTGAACTGAAAGAAGGCACCAGGCCGGGTCTGCTGACGGTGATTTACGCCATGTCCATCTTGCCCTGCACCCTGTTCATGGGTCTGATTGGCCTGATGGTGTCCGGCGCCACCGGCGTGTCCGATCCGATTCAGGTCTTCTCCAGTGCCGTCGACAATACGCCGCTGCTGGTCATCACCCTGTTGTTCATCGCCTTCGCCCAGGTGACCACCAATGTACTCAATAACGTGGTACCGCCGACCTATATCCTGATGGACGTGTTCAAGCTGAAGTTCCGCACCTCCACCATACTGGTGGGCTTGCTGGCCTTCTGTACCTTCCCCTGGGAACTGGTCAAGGAGGAGTCTTCTGCCGGACTGCAACTGTTTGTGCAGACCTATTCGGCCTTCCTCGGTCCCATCTTCGCGGTCATGGTGGTGGACTACTTCATCCTGCGTCGCCGCAAGCTGGATCTGGACAAGCTCTATGACGAGCAGGGTCCTTACAAAGGTGTCAACTATGGTGCCATCATAGCGGCCCTGTCCGGCGCCATGGTAGCCCTGACCTTCACCTCCGTGTCCTGGTACGCCAGTCTGTTGCCTGCCGGCATCATGTATTACCTGCTGATGCAGTACTGGCAGCCTTGCCAGCGCTTCCGTCAGTAGACGAAGGGCCCCTTGTGGGGCCTTTTTTGTCGATGGTTGTTCTTTTATCGGTGATGGTGCTTTATTTCGAGGAGATACCCTTATGCAGCTATCCTGTTTACCCTTGTTCGGATTCGGCCGTGCCCCTTTCTGGGCGTTGAGTCTGTTGTTGCTGACATCGACCGTTCAGGCCGGGCAGAATGAGGCGGCCATCACGTCGCCGCAGGAGAAACCCATTAACACCATAGTGCTGATCAACCCCAACTCCAATACCGAGGCGACAGCCTCTATGGCCGAGCTGGCCCAGAGAGAAATTGGTGCACAGGCGCGGCTGAAAGGCCTGACCAATACGGTGGCACCGGCGTTGTTGACCACGCCACAGGACATGCGGGAGGCGGCGGCGGGCGTGGTGGCGCTGGGTGTGGAAGCGGCGGCCGATGCTCGTGTCGCGGCGCTGATCGTTTCGGCGTTCAGCGACCCGGGTCTGGAAGCGTTGCGGGATCGGGTACAGATTCCGGTGTTCGGTATCGGCGAGGCGGTGTTTCACGAGGCGGCCCGTGATGGCCGGGCATTCGGTATCGTGACCGTGACCCCGGACGAGCAGTTGATTGCCTCTTTTGAACGGAAGGCCGCCGAATTGGGTTACGCCGAACAGTATCGTGGCACTCGGGTGACACCGGGCGATCCGTCGGAGTTGGTGGCCGCTCCCGACCGGCTCGATGCGGCGCTGGCCGTGGCAGTTCGGGCGTCAATAGAGCAAGATTCGGCCCAGGCGGTGATCATGGGCGGCGGCCCGTTGTCGGCGGCTGCAATCAGGTTGCAGCCGCAGTTCGGGGTACCCTTGCTGGTGGCGGTGAATGCGGCCGCCCGCGCCGCCGTCAATGCCATCGATCAGCCGTAGTGGTGCCGGCCAGGATGATGATTACATGATGGTTCAGGCCCCTGTTTAACAAGATGTTGCTTTATTGTTGACAATATTTCCCTGTGTTATTCTGTGGGTCATGTGCCGGTGCATTGTGCATCCGGTAACGGGATACGGCAGGGTGACCAGTGCGCTCGTCTTGTCGGACGAAACAGGGCCAAGAGCATGAATAATAAAACCAACGATCTGGATACCGTCTATCAGCGCATCTGGGAAGCGATAGTGGCGCATAAGCTGCTGCCCGGCACCCGTTTGAAAGAAGAAGACCTGAGTGAAACCTTTGGCCTGAGTCGGGGCTTCGTGCGCAAGCTGCTGTTGCAATTGTCTTACCACAAGCTGGTGAACCTGGTACCCAACAGCGGCGCCTTTGTCGCCGAGCCTTCGCCGGAAGAGGCGCGGGACATTTTTCAGGCCCGTCGCCTGATCGAAGCCGAGCTGGTACGCGAGCTGGCCAGCAAATGCACGGTACGTGAAAAAAAGCTGCTGCAGGAACACCTGGAGCGGGAACATCAGGCGATTGAGCTCGGCGAGCAGAGCCTGCGTATTCGTTTGTCCGGCGAGTTTCACCTCTTGATTGGCAAGCTGGCCAACAAGCCGGTGCTGACTTCCTTCCTGCACGAAATTATTCCCCGTTCGTCACTGATCGTCGCCCTCTATCAGGACTCGGGGGCACGCAAAGGCAAGGCCCGTCATTCCGGTTTGTCGTGCAGTGAGCATAATGCGCTGCTGGACGCCATTGCCGGCCACCATGTCGACAAGGCGGTGCAGTTGATGATTGACCACCTCAACGAAATTGAAGCCCAACTGCAGCTGGAGCCCGCCACCGAGGAAGACGTCAACCTGAAGCACATTTTTGCCGAACTATGAGCCGGTGCCAGCGCGCAGCTGTGAATGACAACCCTCCCCGTGAGGGTTTTTTATGCGTGTCGTCGGTAGCAGCCGGATGATGACCTCCGCTATTGCCGGCAGGTATCGTTGCAGGCGCTGATCAACTGCTCGGCCAGAATCTTGCTGTGGGCCGAGAGTTTGTCCTGGGCGTGCAGGGTCAGCTCCAGATCCGGGACGGTTGGCAGGCCGTCTTGCTCGTTGAGAATCCGGTGCTGAGCGGTAACCAGCCGTCGGGGCAACAGGGAGATACCCAGCCCGGCTTCCACCGCACAACAGACGCCGGACAGGCTGGTGCTGACATAAGACAATCGCCAACTGCGGCCCAGCCGGTCGAAGGTGTGGGCCATCTCACTGCGATAGAGACCACCGATGGGAAAGGTCACCAGCGGGACGGGATGGCTGTCGAGATTGTTGCTGTGCAGGCTGTCGATCCAGCATAACGGCTCGGGCCAGCTGGCCAACCCCGGCACGCTGCCCTGGCGTTGTTTGACCAGAGCCAGATCCATATCGCCCCGTTGAAATTCGCGCCAGATGTCGCTGCACAGACCGCTTTTCACCTCCAGCCTAATGCCCGGATATTTGCTGGAGAAGGCGGAGAGTGTGGGCATGATGGCGTGGGTGGCGAAGTCTTCCGGCACGCCCAGGCGGATTTTCTGCTGTTCGGCGCTGACGCTGGTCTGGGCTACTGCCTCGTTCATCAGTTGCAGAATGCGGCGGGCATAGCTCAGCACCCGCTCCCCTTCCAGGGTGGCGGTAATGTAGCGGCCCTTGCGATGCAGCAGCTCGCAGCCGAGCTGGGCTTCCAGCTTGCGTATCTGCTGGCTGACCGTCGACTGGGTGAGATGAGTGCTGTCGGCGGCGCGGGTAAAGCTGCCGGTATCGACCACGGCGATAAAACTGCGCAGCAATACCGGGTCCAGGGTGACATTAAGATTCATTATGTTTCCATTAGTGGAAAATCCACTAGTTTCCATTAAATTATTTAATTTATAAATCAAACGGCATTGCTCTACAATAGCGGGTGTTCATCATTTATACAGCCATGCCGGTATGGCGTGGCCTTTGTCGGCGAACAGCCGGCGTTCTCGTATTAAAGGACAGATACCATGGCCCGTAATACCTATTATGCTCCCAAGGGCGGCCTGCCGCCCCAGACTCAGCTGATCCACGATCGCGCTGTGTTCACCGAAGCGTACGCCATTATCCCCAAGGGTGTAATGAGCGATATCGTCACCAGCTTCCTGCCATTCTGGGATGAAACTCGTCTGTGGGTTATCGCCCGCCCGATGAGCGGTTTCTCCGAAACTTTCTCTCATTACATCATGGAAGTGTCTCCTCAGGGCGGCAGCACCAAGCCTGAACTGGATTCCGGTGCCGAAGGCGTTATCTTCATCGTCGAAGGTGAAATGACCCTGACTCTGGAAGGCAAAGAGCATCACATGGAGCTGGGTGGCTACGCCTACCTGCCGCCGGGTGCCAACTGGGCCATCAAGAACAACAGTGGCGAGCCGGTTCGCTTCCACTGGCTGCGCAAGGCTTACGAATTCGTAGACGGCATCGAGGTGCCGGAAGCGTTCGTGACCAACGAAAACGACATCGCTCCGACCGCAATGCCGGACACCAACGATGCCTGGGCAACCACTCGTTTCACCGATCCGACCGATCTGCGTCACGACATGCACGTCAACATAGTGACTTTCCAGTCTGGCGGCGTGATCCCGTTCGACGAAACTCACGTCATGGAACACGGCCTGTATGTGCTGGAAGGCAAGGCGGTTTACCACCTGAACCAGGACTGGGTTGAAGTAGAAGCCGGCGACTACATGTGGTTGCGCGCCTTCTGCCCGCAAGCCTGTTACGCCGGTGGCCCGACTCGTTTCCGCTACCTGCTGTACAAAGACGTTAACCGTCACATGGTGCTGAATTCTTCGCCTGCCTATCGCGGCAACCGCAAGTAAACAGCAGCACTTACGCAGCAGTAAGTGATGATAAAAGGGCAGCCCACGGGCTGCCCTTTTTTATGAGCGCGATTTGTACCGGGATGCCAACAAAGAGTTGTCGCTCGATTATCGGAAGTGGCACACCGGACAAAGGGTCCGCTCCGCCGACTCGCCGTAAATCCGTCCGTGGAGGCTCAGCCGCGCCATCCGTGGCGCGGATGGTCGGCGGAGCAGATCCCTTTGTCCTCCTTGATGCTGCAGAGCTATCAGTTTGCAATGCCTGCAGGTAGCTCGGCGCTCAGGAAGAGGCAACAGAGATGACCTCCCACGACCGTGAAATGCCATGGACGGCATTTCCGAGCCCTCAGGGATGAGTTTATGGCGTGTCGTGGGAGGTTGCTGTGTTGCCTCTGCGTTCGAGTTTGAAAAAGATAAGATCTTTATTCAAATTGTTTTTACTGAGATAAAACAGATACTTTTTAGCGCAGCAGCAAGGTGTGCAGCTGGTCAAGTGAGCTTACTTCATAGCGTGGCGTTATGCCCTGTGGGGCGGCCTTGCCGTCGGTGTTGAGCCAGCAGGTGTCTATGCCGGCGTTGAGGCCGCCGAGAATGTCCGAGTGCGGATTGTCGCCCACCATCAGTATTCGCTCTTTCGGCGGGCGGCCCATTCGCTCGAAGGCATGTTCGAAAATGCCCGCATCCGGCTTGGCGACGCCGACCTGTTCCGAGATCACCAGGGCAGAAAAGGCGTCTTGCAGGCCGACCCGTTCCAGCCGGGTATGCTGCATGGCGGTAAAGCCGTTGGTGATGATGCCCAGCCTGGCCTTGCCCTGTAGCGCCTGTACCAGCTCGCGGGCCCCCGGCAGCAGGGTGCAGATGTCGACCATGGCGGCGAGAAAGTCGTGGTTCAGACGCTGGGTGGTGACCGACAGCCGCTCGGCCCAGTGCTGAAAGCGGCGGTGTTGCAGCTGCTCGGCGCTGATGGCGCCGTTCTGGTAATCCACCCACAGTGGTGCGCTGAGGGCTTGGTACTGCTGATAGTCTTGCTCGCTGAAACCGACACCGAGTGCGGCGAACATCCGTGTTAACCCGGCCAGGGCATCGAAATGAAACAGGGTGTCGTCGGCGTCGAACAGTATCCATTGATAATGCATGCTTCTTTTGCTCCAGCGTATGTTGCGGTTTTTATGGCAGCAGCCAGCAGAAAAGTGTCCAGTGTAGGGATGTCGGACGAATAAACACAATACCGGCAACAAATTATGCTTAAAGCTCTGCCGTCTTCTGCCCTAAGATAGGCGCTGACTTTTCAAGACATGAGTTCACCGTGACAACGAGGCTTCGATAATGGAATTTTCCAGTTGGCTGGCACTGGCGGCCATTTGCGTGATGGGGGCCATCAGCCCCGGTCCGAGTTTGGCGGTGGTGATGCGTAATACAGTCAAGGGTGGGCGGGGCCACGGTGTGGTAACGGCCCTGGGTCATGGCCTGGGCGTTGGGTTGTATGCCTTGATTACCGCGCTGGGGCTGGCGCTGCTCATTACCCGCAACCCGCTGCTGTTCGACATGATTCGTTATGGCGGCGCCGGCTTTCTGGCCTGGCTGGGCGTCAAGGCGTTGCTGGCCCGCCCGGCGACGGGTGACACCCGGGTCGGCGATCATCCGGTGCGTGGCCGTCAGGGTGCCTTCGAGGGCTTTATGGTGGCGTTTTTGAATCCACAACTGGCCATTTTCTTTGTGGCGCTGTTCAGCCAGTTTGTGCAGGCCGACACCGGCTGGCAGCAGGGCGGCGTGATGATGCTCACCGCCGGTGGCATTGATGCGCTCTGGTATGTACTGGTGGCGCTGCTGTTGTCGCGTGGGCCCGTGCTGGTCTGGCTCAAGGCCAAGTCGGGAATGATCGACAAGCTGAGTGGGTTGGTACTGCTGGCGCTGGCCTTGAAAGTGGTGTTGTAGCTGCTCTCCATACGAGGCCTTTCCGCTCTGCACCTACCGGTATTTTCATTTGTTGCCAGATGGTTGCCGATATTGTCCCGAGGTAATTCCATACCCGGGAGGGGTCGCCGAGGTTGTGTGCCGGATCAAAGTTTGGTAGCCTTTGGCGGTTAAATGAGCGGCCCGGTACAGGGCCGCCTCGTCATCTGAACCTTGTTGCCCGGCGGACCCAGCTGTTGAATCCGATCCTACATCTCACCTTTGCTGATAAATGGCACGACCTGGCGTCGCTGTCCAAAGCATGCGTGGATGGATTCGGAGTTCTCGGCGCCATCATGATGCTGGAGTGGGTCGGCGACTGGCTGTTGTCCTGGACCGGACTGTCCGGTGACGTGCTGGAATATCAGGCCCAGCTGGCGGACCTGCTGCCGGCCGAAGCCATCAAGTCGCTGGTGCTCACCAGCCTGCTGGTGTTTGTGCCTCTGCTGCTGCAATGGTTGTTGCTGCTGTTGCACCTGTTGCTGCAATCCCTGGGTTGGCCCCGACTGGGTCAGCCCAAGCCCGTCTTTTCCGCTCCCGCACAGAACGACTGTGTACTGCGTGCCGCCAACGGCTGCCGCGCCCCACCTGTATCCCTGTTCGGGATCTGAATCACGCACATTGCCCGGTTGGTGTGGTTGGTACGCCGTTGCGCGCCACCAACCAAGGCTGTCTGACGTTCTGATCCCGCTCCCGGGTATCTTCGATACCCGCCATTGATCTCCGTTTTTTCTGTCTGCGGGGGTCAACCATGGTCTTGTTGCCACAGGCGACAAGGTAAGTCCTTAAGGGATAGGGGAAGGGTTCCTTTTGTTTATTCGAAAGCTAATTAACGTGCTTCTGGCCGGAGCGGCGTCAGTCATGCTGGCCGGCTGTGAGGGCGGCGTGCTTGATCCCAAGGGGCAGGTCGGCGTCGATGAAAAATATCTGATCATAGTGGCCACCCTGCTGATGCTGCTGGTGGTCATTCCGGTGATCGTGATGACGTTGTTCTTTGCCTGGAAATACCGGGAAGGACGGGATCACGAAATCTACGCACCCAAGTGGTCGCACTCCACCAAAATCGAACTGACCGTCTGGCTGGTGCCGATCATCATCATCGTCATTCTGGGGGTCATCACCTGGCGCTCAACGCACGATCTGGATCCGTACAAGCCGCTGGCTCACGAGAAAGATCACATTACCGTCGAAGTCGTGTCGCTCAACTGGAAGTGGCTGTTCATTTACCCGGAACAGGGCGTGGCCTCGGTTAACGAGCTGGCGTTCCCGACCGATGTGCCGGTTGAATTCAAGATCACCTCCGACACCACCATGAACTCCTTCTTCATTCCACAGCTGGGTGGTCAGATTTACTCCATGGCCGGCATGCAAACCAAGCTGCATCTGATTGCCAACGAGCCGGGTACCTATGAGGGCTTTTCTGCCAACTACAGCGGTGAAGGCTTTACCGGCATGCAGTTCAAGGCCATTGCCACCGAAGACGAAGCGGGCTTCGACGCCTGGGTCAGCAAGCTCAAGCAGCAGCCGCAGACCCTGAATCCGGGCAGCTATCAGGCCCTGTCCGAGCCGAGTGAAAACAACCCGGTGCAATATTTCGGTCAGGTCAAGCCCGGCATGTTCCACCACATCCTGATGCAGTTCATGCATGCCGATGACGCCGGCGACAAGCATGCCGCCGGCACGCATGCCATGACCGCCAAGATGACCATGGAGACTGAGAATTAATATGTCGCTTCTAGGAAAACTCACACTGGATGCCGTGCCGTATCATGAGCCCATTATCATGATTACGCTGGCGGTGGTGGCCATTGCCGCCACGGTTATTGCCATTCTGATTACCCGTTACAACAAGTGGGCCGTGCTCTGGCGAGACTGGATCACCTCGGTGGACCACAAACGCCTCGGTATCATGTATATCATTCTGGCCTTCGTGATGATGATTCGCGGCTTTGCCGACGCCATCATGATGCGAGCTCAACTGGCATTGTCGACCAATGGCGCCGACGGCTATCTGCCGCCGGAACACTACGATCAGATCTTCACCGCCCACGGTGTCATCATGATCATCTTCATGGCCATGCCCTTCATGATTGGCCTGATGAACATAGTGCTGCCGCTGCAGATTGGTGCCCGTGACGTGGCCTTTCCCTTCCTCAACAACCTCAGCTTCTGGCTGGCGGTGTCGGGCGCGGTACTGGTCAACATTTCACTGGGTCTGGGTGAATTCGCCAAGACCGGCTGGGTGGCCTATCCGCCGCTGTCGGAGCTGGATTTCAGCCCGGGCGTGGGGGTGGATTACTACATCTGGGCCCTGCAGATTTCCGGTATCGGCACCCTGCTTACCGGGGTCAATTTCCTGGTCACCGTATTCAAGATGCGTACGCCGGGCATGAAGCTGATGCAGATGCCGATCTTCACCTGGACCTGTACCTGGGCCAACATTCTGATTGTGGCCTCGTTCCCCATTCTGACTGCCGTGCTGGCCCTGCTGACCCTGGACCGTTACCTGGACTTCCACTTCTTCACCAATGAAGCGGGTGGTAACGCCATGATGTATATCAACCTGTTCTGGGCCTGGGGTCACCCCGAGGTATACATACTGATTTTGCCGGCGTTCGGTATTTTCTCGGAAGTGATCTCCACCTTTACCGGCAAGCGGCTGTTCGGTTACAAGTCCATGGTATGGGCCTCCGGCGCCATCTCCGTACTGGGCTTCATCGTCTGGCTGCACCACTTCTTCACCATGGGTTCCAGTGCCAACGTCAACGCCTTCTTCGGGGTGATGACCATGGTCATCGCGGTGCCGACGGGGGTGAAGCTGTTCAACTGGCTGTTCACCATCTATCGCGGTCGTCTGCGACTGACGGTGCCGGTGCTGTGGACCCTGGGCTTCATGACCACCTTCACCATCGGTGGCATGACCGGCGTACTGCTGGCCCTGCCGGGCGCCGACTTCGTGCTGCACAACAGCCTGTTCCTGATTGCCCACTTCCACAACACCATCATAGGTGGTGCCGTATTCGGTTACCTGGCGGGCTTTGCCTTCTGGTTCCCGAAAGCCATGGGTTTCCATCTGGACGAAAAGCTGGGCAAGGCCTCGTTCTGGTGCTGGCAGATTGGCTTCTACGTCGCCTTCATGCCGCTGTACGTGCTGGGCTTCCTGGGTATGACCCGTCGCCTGAACCACACCGACAATCCGGCCTGGAACTTCTGGCTCTATCTGGCGGCCGTGGGTGCCCTGTTCATTCTGGTGGGCATAGTGCTGCAGTTTGTGCAGATTTATAAGGCCTTCCGCGAGCGCGAGCAAAACCGCGACCTGACCGGTGACCCCTGGAACGGCCATACCCTGGAATGGTCCACCTCGTCTCCGCCCCAGTTCTACAACTTTGCCAAGTTGCCGCAAGTCAGCGACATCGATGCCTTCACCGACATGAAGGAGCAGGGCAAGGCGTACAAGGTGCAGGGTGAGTATCAACCCATTCACATGCCGAAGAACACCGCCTGTGGTGTGCTGATTTCTGCCGCCGTCACGGCCGCGGGCTTTGGTGCCATCTGGCATATCTGGTGGATGGTCATTGCCGGTCTGGTAGCCAGCCTGGTGATTTTCCTGTGCCGTGCCTATGACAACGACACCGACTATTACGTGCAGCCCGACGAGGTCGAGCGCATCGAGCAGGCTCACCTGCGCAACGTGATGATGAAGGAGGCGTAATGGAAGCTGTATCCATAGATCTCAAACTGGCGCAACAGCACCAGATCCATGATGAGGAACACCACGACACCGGCGGTAATACCCTGTTCGGTTTCTGGCTGTACCTGATGACCGACTGTCTGTTGTTTGCCTCGGTGTTTGCCACCTACGCGGTGCTCTACATGAACACCGCCGGCGGCCCCGATGGTCGCGAACTGTTCGATTTGAACTTCGTGCTCGGCGAAACCGCGGTGCTGCTGGTCAGCAGCATCACCTACGGCTTTGCCATGCTCTCCGGCCACCGGCACAAGCGGGGCCTGACCCTGCTGTGGCTGCTGGTGACCTTCGCGCTGGGTTCGACCTTCATCGCGATGGAAGTGTACGAGTTTCAACATCTGATCGCCGAAGGAGCCGGCCCGAGCCGCAGTGCCTTTTTGAGCGCCTTCTTCGCCCTGGTAGGCATGCACGGCTTGCACGTGACTGCCGGCCTGGTGTGGATGCTGGTGATGATGGTTGAACTGATGAAGCGGGGCACAGGTCCCCGCACTCTGACCCGTCTGGGTTGCCTGAGCATGTTCTGGCACTTCCTGGACGTGGTATGGATTTGCGTGTTTACCGTGGTGTATCTGATGGGGGTGATGGCATGAGCCACAATCATGACGGCGCCGTACAGGATCACGGCAGCGTAAAATCGTATCTCACCGGCTTCGTGTTGTCGGTGATCCTCACCGCCATTCCGTTCTGGGCGGTGATGACCGGGCAACTGAGCCCGGGCATGACCCTGGCCACCGTGGTCGGCCTGGCGATCGTGCAGATAGTGGTGCATCTCAAGTACTTCCTGCACCTGAACTTCAGCCCGAGCAGCCGCGAGAACACCGTCGCCTTCATGTTCTCTGCGCTGATCATCGTGATGGTAGTCGGCCTGTCGGTGTGGATCATCCTCAGCGCCAACGAGATGATGATGTAATCAGGCAAGGTAAATAAAGTCAGCCAAAGGGTCCGCTCCGCCGACACGCCATGGGACATGACACTTGTCGTTTCTGCCTACTGCGAACATTCACTGGATGTTCGGTCAGGCAGAAACGACTCGTCACGGCGAGCAAGCTCGCGGGACTCCGCCGCGCTATCTGACCGCCAGGGACGGCGGGAATGCCGAAATTGCAGGAGCATTTTTCGGGCCTGGCGCGGAGGGTCGACGGAACAGATCCCTTTGGCTTCCTTGCTGATCCCGGTGTTGTCTGCTCGAGGCACTGAGGCACTTAGTGAATTATGTAACGGGATCTCGATATCCCAAGGGGATTTTATGATTCGGCCTTACCTCAAGGTCACCAAGCCGGGCATCATCATGGGCAACCTGATCTCGGTCGCGGGCGGCTTTTTTCTGGCTTCTCGTGGCGATATCGACTGGTCGCTGATGTGGGCAACCGTGCTCGGCCTGTCGCTGGTCGTGGCCTCCGGCTGCGCCATCAATAACTGCATCGACCGTGACATAGACGCGCGCATGCGCCGTACCTGCAACCGGGTAACGGTAACCGGCGAGCTGTCCGGGCGCACGGCACTGATCTACGGGGTGCTGCTGGGCGTGCTGGGGTTCGGTCTGCTGGCGATACGCACCAACGGTGTGGCGGTGGGCTTTGCCGTCTTCGGTTACGTGGTGTATGTGGGCCTGTACAGCCTGTGGATGAAGCGCAAGTCAGTGTACGGCACCCTGATCGGCAGCCTGTCCGGTGCCGTGCCACCGGTGGTGGGGTACTGTGCCGTATCCGGCCGGTTCGACGTCGGAGCCGCTATTTTGCTGCTGATGTTCAGCCTGTGGCAGATGCCTCATTCCTACGCCATCGCTATTTTTCGTTACGATGATTATGCGGCGGCGAAGATACCGGTGCTGCCGGTGGCCGAGGGTATTGCCAAGGCCAGGCGCCAGATAGTGCTTTATATCGCGGTGTTCTGTCTGGTGACGGTGTTGCTGCCGCTGGGTGGCTATACCGGTCTGACCTTCATGGCGGTGTCGTGTGCCACCAGTCTGTGGTGGTTGGTCATGGCCTTCAACGGCTATCGTCGCGGCCTCGAGGAACAGGGCTGGGCCCGGCGGGTGTTTGTGCTGTCCATCATCACCATCACCGCCATCAGCGTGGCCATGGCGCTGGACTTTCGGGCCGTGCCCGATGCCTTGCTGGTGTTGAATCGCTGAATCATGACCGCCTTCGGGTAACAGGGTGAGCGAGCCGTTCACCCATTCATTTTGCCTTGCGCTTATGCACATGGCGCGAGGCGCCTCATCGTTTTACGTTATGACCGACAACCTGAACGACGCTTGATCCGTCTGTTATCGGATACCGTTCTCTCCCTTTGACCGGAGCCGCAGACACCGCGACTCCGGTCTTTTTTGTTTCTGGGGAACGAGAGCGGTACCTGCCGGCGCTCTAACGCAGGGAGTGCAGGCCGATCATATTGCCTTCGGTATCGACGGCCAGGGCGATAAATCCATAGGGACCGATGGCGAATTTGTCGCGAGCCAGCTGTCCGCCGCTGGCGACCACCCGGCGGGCCTGTTCGGCGCAGTCGTCACAGCGAAAATACACCAGGGTGCCGCCTCCGCCGGGTGACACGCCGTCCATCTTCACCAGGGCACCGCAGGCGCCATTACCCTTTTCTTCGCCCGGAAACATCCACATCTCCGGCCAGTCTGCTTCTCTTTCCTCTGCCTGTTCCAGCGTCACGTTCAGCACCGACTCGTAGAAATTACGTGCCCGTGCCATATCCGCCACATAGATCTCAAACCAGACCACCGCATTACCTTTCATCGTATTGCTCCTCTGTCGCACCATGGAAGTAAACCGCTTTAACTATAGCCAGTGATTACGGCAGGGTGCCTGGTGGCAGAGGTCAGTCGAGAATGATGTGTGGCAGGTAGCGGGACAAGTCCTGGGTGATGAGGCCGGTATCTTCGCGCACCGCTATGCCGGCGGGTTTATCGTCCACCAGCCAGCTGCCGATCAGCGCATGGTTGTCGCCGAACTGCGGTAACGGGTGCCAGGCCTGCACGATAAAGCCTT
Organism: Oceanisphaera submarina; assembly: GCF_046521305.1. Taxonomy (NCBI): domain Bacteria; kingdom Pseudomonadati; phylum Pseudomonadota; class Gammaproteobacteria; order Aeromonadales; family Aeromonadaceae; genus Oceanisphaera; species Oceanisphaera submarina. The sequence goes on from NZ_JBKGFN010000004.1 coordinate 128,029, forward strand.
CCTCACCGTAGGGGCCTTCTATTTCGGCCACCAGCTCGCCGTGACGCATCACGCTGATGTTGGCGCCCTCGCGGGAGAACAGTGGCTTTTGCACATATTCCTGCAACGAGCTGCGTTTGGGATCGTCGCCGAAATAGGCGGGCAGCAGATTGGGATGGTCGGGAAAACGCTGCCAGAGCAGGGGCAAGAGTGCCTTGTTGGACAGCACCGACTTCCACAACGGCTCCAGCCAGTTGACCCGGCTCGACGCCAGATGTCCGGCATATTGCTCCCGGAACATGAACTCCCAGGGATAAAGCTTGAACATCCAGTCGATGGTGTTGTGATGGGTGTCGGTCAGCCAGCCACCTTCACCCAGGCCGATGTCTTCGATATGCACGAAGGCGGTGTCCAGCCCGGCTTCCCGGGCGCAGTCTTCCAGATACTGCACCGTGCCTCGGTCCTCGATAGAGTCCTTGCAGCAGGAAAAATGCAGCCGCTGGCCCGGATATCGGACGGCCAGTTCCGCAAGGCGGGCCACCAGTCGTTCCTGCAGCAGGTTGAACTGATCGGCGTCCCGTCGCAATCGGCCGGCATCGACGTTGTCTTCCAGCCACAGCCATTGCCAGAAGGCGGTCTCGAACAGGCTGGTGGGGGTGTCGGCGTTGTTTTCATACAACTTGGCCGGGCCCCGGCCGTTATAGGCCAGATCCAGCCGGGAATAGAGGCAGGGATCGCGCCGCCGCCAGGAGTCCTGTATTCCCTGCCATTGGGCCTCGGGAATACAGAAACGCCGGAGCCGTTGCTCGTCGCGGACCACCATGTCCACCACCTCCAGACACATCTGGTGCAGCTCGGCGGTGGGGTCTTCTATGTCTCGCTCTATCTGCGCCAGGGTGAACTGGTAGTAGGCGGTTTCGTCCCAGTACGGCTCGCCATACATGGTATGAAAACCAAAACCCAGCTGTTCGGCCTGAGCACGCCAGTGCGGGCGCTCCTGGTGGCTGACCCGCAGCATCAGCCGCCCCAGCCCCGGGAGCGACTGCTGCTTTTGTTGCTCTTCCAGCTGCTCTTGGCCTGGGCGGTCGAGCCGAAGCCGCCGCGCGAGATGGTGCGCGTGACCTTGGGCTTGGGTGCCAGTGCCTCTTTGCCCACCGACATCCGCTTGCCGTAGCTGGCCTTGCCCAGCCGATGACCGTTGGCGGTGCTCCACTGGCCGTAGTAGGGCGAATAGGGGTTACGGGAGCTGTACACGGGAGTGTGGGAATAGCGGTTGCCGTCCAGCAGGCGACCAAACATGAAGCCCGCCATGGCCGGCATGAACCAATTGTTGCCCTGATATTGGTAGGGTGTGCAGCTGCCACCGCCGAAGTCGGCTTCGCAGTCCTGCCGCTGGTCGTACTTGGGCGCGGTTTCTGCCGACTCGGCCAGCGCCTGCTGATAGGCGGCCCGGCACTGTTCGGCCAGCTCGGGGTGGCTGTTGCTGCAGTCGTCCTGCGATTGGTAAACCTGTACCTCGGTGTCGCTTTGGCCACAGGCGCTGAGCAGTACCGAACCGGCGATGGCGGCACCCACCGGTTTGCCGATGCGATCGGCCATGCGGCTCAGCAGCTGACGTTTGGAGCGTTTCATAAGGCCTCCTCAGTAAGTGATGCAGGCGGCGTTGAGCAGCCCCACGGCGACCGACAGACCACCGACCACGGCACCGGCAGAGACTTGACCTTCGTTGATGCGGGCGGCGATTTTGGGCAGAAAGATCAGGCGTACCAGGGCGAAGGCCAGCAGCTGTGCGACCAGGGCGATGAGGCCCCAGACCGCGAAGTCCAGCAGCGATACCGAGTTGGCGGCGGCACTGGCCACGGCCAGCGAGAAGCCGACGAAGGCACCGACCAGCGCGATGGCGGCGGCCAGATTCTGCTCTTCCTTGATCAGCTGCCATTCGTCATAGGGGGTGACCAGCACATAGAGCCACTTGAACAGCAGCAACATCACGATGGACAGGGAGAAATACAACAAAAAGGGCCCGAGGCCCGACAGTGAGGTGATTAAGGCTTCCATGAGTATCCTTTTATTCCGTTCTGAAAATGAAAAGTCGTAAATTGTTGGCAGAGCCTGCCAGCTCAAGCATCAACAGGATTGCATCGGCATTGCCTGATCAATGCCGACAGAACTCGCGAGAGTCCCGGGGAGGGCAAGGAGTGTCTGATTCACGACCCTTAGCGCCATGGGTGGCGCGACGGAGCCCCAGGGAGGGGTTCACGCGTGTCGTGAAACAGATACCCTTTGTCCCGATGTTCTTCAGCTCACAAACCTGAAATCGGTCGGACCCAGATCGATGCCGGTAGCGAGTATCAGGCTGCGCTCGGCACGCTGGTGCAGCATTTTTTCTTCCGCCGCCACCATCAGCACTTCCACGTCATCGGTGTCTGCCAGCGGCCGCTCGTAGATCATCACGAACTGATCGGTCTCGCTGCGGCTGCCGTCATTGAGCCAGGTGGTTTCGGTCATGGCCACCGGCCGGGTGTTGTCCCAGCCCTTGGTGAATTGCTGTCCGTCCAGATCCCACGCCGGTTGCACCAGCTCACGGTCGAGCAGCCGGTTCCAGGCCGCATCGCCGTCTATCGGGCGGGTCTGGTAGAAATACCAGAGCTTGACCTCGGCTACGCAGTCGTCGCCGGTGCCGCCGTCCAGTAAGACCTGCACAAAGCCGTCATCATCGGTGTAGAAGCGCAGCAACTGGTGGCTTTCATCGAGAATGACCCGGCCCACGGCCTTGATGATCTGGGTGCCGGCCGCGCCCTCGAAGGTCACCTGACCATCGAGCAGTGACAGCTTGAGCGCATCCAGCTCGAAGCCACCGCCCAGGCGCAGGCCCAGTATTTCCGGGGCCGGCTCGGCCTGAACGGACGGTGGCTGTATTTTTTTCTTCAGCCAGTCGAACATCTTATGTACCCATTATTTGCCCAGAATACGGGCCAGCTCATCTTCGGCGCCGGCTGACTGGCTGCCGGTAATACCGGCAGACTTCAGCTTCTGCTCCAGGGCGTCACCGCTCTCGCTGGCGGCCCGTTCGGCGGCCACGTCCAGCTCGGCCTGGCGCTGGGTCTGCTTTTGCTTGATGCGATCCAGTGACTCCACCGCCGTTGTCATCTTGGTGTTGGCACCGCTGTGGCGGGACGACACCGCGGCCTGGGCCTTCTGCACGCTTTCGGTGGCCTTGACCATATCCAGTTGCTGTTCCAGCTGGCGCAGCCGGCTCTTGGCGGTGGTGATGTTGTTTTTCAGGCTCAGCTCGGAGGTGGCATACTGGTCGACGTAGCTCTGCTCGCCGTCTTGCTCGCCTTTCAGCTCGGCCACTCGCTGGGCACATTCCAGCGCCAGTTCCTTGTTGTCTTTGGTCATGGCGGCCCGGGCGTGGGCTTCATATTCCGCTATGCTGGCGCCGATGGCGTCCACCTTCTGTTTGGCCAGCTTGCGCTTGGCCATGATGCCGGTCAGGGCTTCGTCGGAGCGGCGCAGCTCCTGTTTGGCTTCGCGAATTTCCTGCTCCAGAATGCGCAGCGCCTGACTGTCGGCCACGGCTTCGGCGGCTTCATTGGCGCCACCCTTGATGGCGGTGACCAGTTTTTTCCATACGCTCATGCGGTGACTCCTTGCAGATGATCCTGATACAGGTCGAGAAAGGCTTCGGTATTGCGGAACAGGGTTTCTACCTCGATCAGCACGCTTTCTTCCTTCGAGCTGGCCGAGAGGGAGCCGAAGGCGATGTAATAGTCGTCACCATTGATCTTGCTGATGCCGACCGTGGTCAGCGGAAACAGCTGATGGGTACGCAATACGGTATCGTTCAGCCCGGCGCTGTCGGTGACCTGCGCGGCGGGAAACAGCAGGGTTTCGACGATGATCTGTTCACCGGCAACCGCCAGATAGGCTTCCAGCCCTTCGGTATTGGTGATCAGCAACGAGTCGTTTTCGAGTTTGCTCTGCCAGCCTTCGCGGCCGGAAAGCAAACCGTGCAGCTGTGCTAAAGTCCAGGACATGCGGGTACTCCAGTGTTGGTAGGAATAATATGAATGGGCAGTAACTCAAGACAAGATAGAACAGAGTTGGTTCCAAAGACCACCTTATCATGATGTCCGGTGATCTTGTCAGGGAGATATGACCGATCAGGTCGTCATTGGTCGTCACGCGCGAGGAGGATGCAAGGGGGAGTAAGCCCGATGACAACGATGCTTGTTGTCATCGGGCGGCGGATCAAGGCGTGGTCTTGGTGAGCTCTTCGCTACGCAGCTTGTGGGTGACGATACCCTGCTCATAGGCCATGGCGTGGGCCATCCTGGGCCCGGTCCATATTACCGGCAACAGCAGCAGCGACACCGGGGCCGCGGTGATCACGATGAAGGACTGGAGGGCGTTGATGCCGCCTTCGCCCATTCTCAGTAATACCGCAGCCACCATACCCATGGTCAGAGCCCAGAAGATGCGGTCCCGGGTGCGGGGCGTGTGATCGCCGCTGATGGCCATGGCGATGGAATAGGCCATGGAGTCACCGGTGGTCGCCACGAAGATCACCGTCAGCACCAGAAAGGCTGGCACCATCAGTGCGGCCAGGGGCAATTGCTGGGTGACCGCCAGCAGGGCTGCCGGCAAGCCACCGTCCTGCAAGGGGCCGGAAACCACGCCGGGCAGGGCCTGTTCATAGAAGATGCCGGCGCCACCCAGGCTGGCAAACCAGAAGTTGGTGACCAGCGGGGCCATGATGGCGACGGCCATCACCAGCTCGCGCAGGGTACGACCGCGCGAGATGCGGGCGATAAACAGCGCCATCATGGGGCCATAGCCGATAAACCAGCCCCAGAAGAACAGGGTCCACCAGCCCAGCCAGGCATCGTCCTGCCGGTTGAGCGCCATCGGCATGAAGTCCTGCAGATACACACCCATGCCGTTGAGGAAGGAGTCGACGATAAAGCTGCCGGGGCCGGCCAGCAGTATGGTGGCCAGCAATATCACCGCCAGCACCACGTTGGCGCTGGACAGCCACTGAATGCCCTTTTCAATGCCGGTAGAGGCAGACAGGGTATAAATCGCGACCAGGCCGCCCAGTATGGCCAGTTGCAAGGTGTAGTTGTTTTCCCAGCCCAGCAGCGATTCGAAGCTGAAACCCAGCTGGGTGGCGAGGAAGCCGATGGGACCTATGGTGCCCGCGGCCACCGCGATAATGGACACCACGTCGGCCAGGGTGCCCAGCCAGTGGGTTTCGATACGCTCACCCATCAGCGGATAGAGCAGGGTACGCGGCCGCATGGCCAGCCCCTTGTGATAGTGGGCATAGACCACGACCACCGCCGACAGGGTGCCGAGAGAGGCCCAGGCCAGAAAGCCCCAGTGCAGGAAGGTCTGGGCCAGCGCCGCGGATACCGCCGACACGCCGGATTCGGCATCCGCGAAGTTCGGCGGTGTAGTGATGTAGTGGTACATGGGCTCGGCCGCCGACCAGAAGACACCGCCACCGGCCAGCAGGGTACACATGATCACCGCCAGCCAGCGAAAGGTGGAGCTGTCGGGACGCACATTGCCTCCCAGGCGAATATCTCCGTAGCGGGTAAAGCCCAGCACCAGGGCCACTATGAGGTTGGCCAGCATCCAGACCTGCCACAGAGGACCAAACAGATCGACCACCCAGGCGAAGCTGAGATTGATCCAGTGAGTCATTTGTTGCAGGTCGAAAAGGGCGAGTACGACGAAGAGGAGCAGGAAGCCGCCGCTGAGGCTGGCGACGAGACGGCGTTCGGAAGTTCGGGATTCAGGAGGTTTCATCAATTCACTTTGTTCAATGCATGAACGCGCCAATGGTACACATACAGCACTAAAAAGTGAAATTTGGCCATAAATAGGCCAAAAATGGTGTATTTCAAGCGTAAAGCAGAGGGATGATTTGTAGCCCCTTCTGCTAAGATGGAATGACATTGTTCCGTCAAGGCAGGATGTTCGAATATGCTTCGGCCCCGAGTAACGCCGCATCAGCTTGTTCATCAGCACCAGCCGCTGGATGGCGGCATGCTGGGTGTGATGTGCTGGAACACCCAGAAGCTGACCCTGAGCCCCGAGTTTCGGCTGTGTCTGAGCCAGTTGCTGGCGCGGTTTCCTACCCGGCTGCTGCTGTTGCAGGAAGCGAAACTGGCCCTGAGCCATCGTCTGCAGCTGGACGGCTGGTCTTATGCGGTTTCCCCCAATATTCAGACGCCGTTTCATCTGTTCGGGGTGCTGACCGCCGGTCAGTGTGCCTTCGACGACATTACCGCTTTGCTCAGTCACAACCGGGAGCTGCGGTTCGCCACCCATAAAAGCCAGATCCTCACCCATCATCCCCTGAGCGGCGGAGACACCCTGCTGGTGGCCAACATTCATGCCATCAATTTTGTGCGCCACGGGCACTTTCATCATGAAATTGCCGTGCTCAGGCAGGTATTGTTGCAGCACCAGGGGCCTCTGATTGTGGCCGGCGACTTCAATGTGTGGAGCCGCTCGCGGCGCCTTTATCTGGCCCAGTTTTGCCGGGCAATGGGGCTGAAACAGGCGGTAATGGAAGAGGCGCAGCACATCAAGAGTTATCTGCGCCAGCCGCTGGACTTTATCTTCTACCGGGATCTGATCCTGCACTCCGCCACCGCCATCAACACCCCCACGGTATCGGACCACAACCCCATTTACGCGCAATTTTCGTTGAGCTGAGTGCACCAGCCGGAAGGATGCAAGGCTGTGACTTATCTGGTGGCTTCCTGAGAGGCAACGGTTGACTGATCTGGATCAATGCAAGTTGCCGGAGAATATGCTCACATGCTCGGCCGTCATTTTTCATAATTGGCATCATTCCGCACTGTATCGTCCAGGACCCAGGGGGCCCTTTTTTTGATTATCCATCTTGTTCAAAATGCGGCCTTGCTGCTGTCGTTGTGCTGGCTGCAATCGCTCAATCATCGTTTCTGGGACAGAAACGACAGCGTCGGCTCCCTGGTGTCCGGCCTGCTGTACGGTCTGACCTGCGTGATTGGCATGATGATAGCCATTGAGCCGGAAACGGGGCTGATATTCGATGCCCGCAGCGTGGTGCTGAGCATGGCCGCTCTGTTTGGTGGCCCTCTGATTGCCGGTATTGCCGGCCTGATCGCCGGCAGCTATCGTATCTGGCTGGGTGGGGCCGGCATGTGGGGAGGCCTGGGCGTTACCACTCTGTCTGTGCTGCTGGCATTGGGATACCGTTATTTGCACCGGCGCGGCAAGGTCGACAAGCGACCCTGGACCCTGCTTTTCTTCGGCCTGATCCTGCATAGCCTGGTGCTGTTGCTGCTTTTCATGCTGTCCGAGCCCAATACTACGGTCATGGTATTGCAAGCCGGCCTGTCGATGCTGCTGGTGATGCCTTTTGCCACCGTCTGGCTGGGCTGGATGCTTGGAGATATAGCGCAGCGGGGTCGTGACGAACGGGAGCTACGCATCGCCGCTACCGCTTTCGAGGCCCAACAGGGGATGATGATTACCGACCGAAACAGCCGCATTCTTCGGGTCAACCAGGCATTCAGTGCCATCACCGGTTACAGTGACGATGAAGTTGTGGACGGACGAGCCAGCCTGCTCAGTTCAGGGCGCCATGACGCGGCCTTTTATCAGAGGATGTGGCAGCAACTGACGGTAACAGACCGCTGGCAGGGAGAAATCTGGAACCGGCGCAAGAACGGTGAGATATATCCCGAATGGCTGTCGATCAGCGCGGTTCGCAACCCTAAAGGGCAGCTCACCCATTATGTGGCATCGATGGACGATATCACGGATCGCAAGGCCGCAGAGGCACGTATCCGGCACCTCGCCTTTTTCGATGCACTGACCGGTCTGCCCAATCGCAGCCTGTTGCTCGACCGGGTGCAGCATGCCATGAACACGAGCATTCAAAGCAACACCTATACCGCCTTGTTATTTCTCGACCTTGACGACTTCAAGAGTATCAACGACCTGCATGGTCACCACACGGGCGATCAGTTGCTGTGTCTGGTCGCCGAGCGTCTCGGCGATACCGTGCGCCCCAGCGATACGGTGGCACGCCTGGGTGCCGACGAGTTTGTGGTGATGATTGAGGGCCTGGCCGGAGAATACCAGCATGCCGCCAACCGGGCCGAACAGTACGGCATGCAGCTGCAGACCAGGTTGGGCGAGCCGTTTCGGATAGCGCAACTCGAGTTTCACCGCAGCGCCAGCATTGGCATCACCCTGTTCAACGACGCTGGCTGCCTGACCGACGAATTGATACAGCAGGCCGGAATGGCCATGCATCAGGCCAAAGCGTCGGGCCGGTATGCCATGCGGTTCTTCGATCCCGCCATGCAGGAGGCGGTCACTTCGCGCCTACTGTTGGAAGAAGATATTTGTCGTGGGTTGCAGGCCGAGGAATTTATTCCCTTCCTGCAGCCACAGCTGGATGAGTCCGCTCGGGTGATTGGTGCCGAGGTATTGGCTCGCTGGCAGCACCCACAACGCGGGCTGCTTGGGCCGGGCGTGTTTATCGAGGTGGCCGAACGGGCCGGATTGGTCGAACAGATTGATGTGCAGATGCTGCACCAGGCCTGTCATCAGCTGGCATTGTGGCGAAAGTCGCCAGCCACCGCCTCACTCAGCCTGGCCGTCAACCTCAGTGCCCGGCTGCTGTATCAGCCCGATTTCGTCGACAGACTGCTCCGGTTACTGCAGCAGAGCGGAGCAAATCCGCATCGACTGAAGCTGGAGCTGACCGAAACCATGCTGCTCGACGACATGCCGGCGGCCATTGCCTGCATGCACAAACTCAGAGGTCATGGCATCCGGTTCTCGATAGACGACTTCGGCACCGGTTATTCTTCGCTGGCCTACCTGCAGAAGCTACCGCTGGATCAGTTGAAAATCGACCAGTCCTTTGTGCGCGAGCTATCAGAGAATGGCAACAGCCTGGCGATTATCAAGGCCATCTGTGCGCTGGCCGGCAGCCTGCAGCTGGAGGTGATTGCCGAAGGAGTGGAGACGGACGAACAACACAAACGACTGTGGGATGTGGGATGCCGGCACTTTCAGGGTTACCTGTTTGGCCGGCCCATGTCGCTGGAGAAGTTTGAGCGGCTGCTGACGACGGCAGGGGCGGAAAACACAGAAGCCGGGCGGTTAGCGCAGATCGAGACCTCAGGCCCTGTACCTGAATAGCCGCAGGGTACTGCTGCCTCATATGGTGTCCATGTTTCTGGTCGAGCTGGCATTCATGGTTCGGGTCGTCACTGGCTCAGCCCTTGGTAGTGCCGGCGTTCTTGGCGGCAATCCACTGGGACATGTATTTGGTACTCATCATGCTGTGGTGGCGGAGCATGCTGCCGGTGAAGTTGTGCAGCCGGTGCTGGTCCGGGTTAGCCAGTATGGCCCGAATGCGTTCGATCAGCTGCTCGCCCAATCTCTGCCCGTCATAACGGCCGTGCAGCAACTCGGTACCCTGCCGTTGCGCGGCCTGCCAGGCCTGCGGGTCTTTGTATAATGCCACTGCCGCCGCCGCGAATGCCTCGGCATCGTCGGCGATCATGCCCGGCCAAGGCGCAGAGCCGTGCATGCCTTCGCTGCCAATCGGGGTGGTGATGCTCGGCGTCTGCATGATCATGGCATCCAGCAGCTTGCCCTTGATGCCGGCGCCGAAACGCAGCGGGGCCAGGCAAATGCGGGCCTGCTCCATCACCTCGAAGGCATCCATCGCCCAGCCCTTGATCAGAAAGCCGGTTTTGGGGTTGTGCAGCGCCGTTGCCTTGGGTGGCGGATAGGAGCCGTAGATGTGCAGTTCGGCCTCGGGCAGCTGCTTGCGGATCAGCGGCCAGATCTGCTGCAGATACAACACGGCGTCCCAGTTGGGGGCATGGCGAAAATTGCCTATGGTCATGAAGTGTTTGCGGCTCGCGTAATCGGCGGTGTGAGCCGGAAGCGCCTGCAGATTGACCATGAAGGGCAGCTGATGCAGCAGGCGGCCGTCCACCTTGAAGGCATCGACCAACAGCTCCATTTCAAAGCTGGAGATGATCAGCGACAGGTCGCTGCGCAAGATGGCGGCAATTTCCCGCCGGGCGATGTCATTGAACAGATCGGCGGTGGTCATGTCCCTGTCAGCCTTGTGGGCCTGATGACGGGCATGGCGCAGGCACTGCAGATCTTCGGTATCCAGTATTCTCAGTGCCCGAGGGCAGTTTTTCTCGACCCGCCAGCCGAACTGCTCTTCCATCATGAAACGATCGAACATGACGATATCCGGCGCAAATCCGGCGACATAGGCATCGAAACTGTCGCAATTGAGCGTTATGCTCCGGCTGGAAATACCTTCCGCGGCCAGATCGACCATGTGCTCGGTACGCTGGGCGGGCGTGGCAAATTCCACCAGCCAGCCCTGCTGCTTGTACAGCCGCAGAATGGACAGCATGTGGCTGCCGGCGGCGGAGGAATTGGGCTCGGGCCAGACATAGCCAATCACCAGTACTTTTTTCATGTCACTTTTTCCTGTCGTCACCTGATGAAGGTGTTCGGATTTATCACTGTGCTGTGTTCTGTTGTAGTCAAAGAGGAAACAGGGTTGTCTCCTCCGACAAGCTTCGGTGCAATGTCACTTACCAATCCCTTTGTCCTCCTTGATGCCGAGGAGTCGCCTGTTGGCACTGTCTGCAGGCAACTCGGTGCATCAGAAGAGGAAACAGAGATTGCCTCTTCTTAACGTCTAAACCACCTGCTGGCGCAACAAACAGGCAACGGCGGAGCGGGCCCTTTGGCCGACTGCTCGCCTTTGCTTGACTCTCACTCAACCCCTACCGTAGTGGTCTTCAAAGCGGACTATGTCGTCTTCTCCCAGATAGGTGCCGGACTGCACCTCTATCAGCTCCAGCGGTATCTTGCCCGGATTTTCCAGCGCATGTCGCTGTCCCAGTGGAATGTACAGCGACTGATTTTCGGTCAGCAGCCGGATCTGCTCGCCCAGAGTCACCCGGGCGGTGCCGCTGACCACCACCCAGTGCTCGGCCCTGTGATGATGCATCTGCAATGACAGGCGGGCGCCGGGGTTAACGGTAATCCGTTTGACCTGGTAACGGGGGCCGCTGTCGATGGCATCGAACTTGCCCCAGGGGCGATAGCATTCGCGGTGGATGATGTGTTCTCTGCGGCCCTGAGCCTCGAGTTGTTCCACCAGCCGCTTTATATCCTGCTCTTTATCCTTGTGGGCGACCAGCACAGCGTCTTTGGTTTCGACTATCACCAGATCCCTGACCCCCAGGGCGGCGACCAGGCGACTTTCGGCATGGATCAGACAGTTTTCGGCCTGCTCGGTCAGCACGTCGCCGCGTAGAGTGTTGCCCCGATCATCCTGCCCTTGCTGCTCCGCCAACGCCGACCAGGAGCCCACGTCACTCCAGCCCGCCGCCAGCGGTACCATGGCGGCGGCGGTGGTGTGTTCCATCACTCCATAGTCGACCGAAATATCGGGGCAGGAGGCAAAGGCCCCGGCGTCGAGCCGGATGAAGTCGAGATCCCGCTCGCTGCCGGCCAGCGTCGCCCGGCAGGCGGCCAGCACCTCGGGCTGAAAGCGTGCCAGCTCCTGCAGGTAGCGTTTGGCCTGAAACAGGAAGATGCCGCTGTTCCAGTCATAACCGCCGGCCGCCAGATAGGTCTCGGCTCTTGCCCGGTCCGGTTTTTCTACAAACTGCGCCACCTCGAAGCCGTTTGTGCCCTCAACGGCCGGCCCCCGTCGCAGGTAGCCATAACCGGTTTCCGCACGGGTAGGTGGAATGCCGAAGGTCACCAGCTTGCCCATTCGAGCCAGGGGCAGAGCGGCGTTCACGGCGGCATGAAAGGCCGTCACATCGTCAATGGCATGGTCGGCAGGCAGCGCCAGCAGCATGGCGTCTTCTGCTTGTTGACCGGCGCTGTGTGCGGAAGCATAAAGCGCGGCCAGGGCAATGGCCGGCGCCGTGTTGCGACCTGCCGGCTCCAGCATAATCTGCGCCTGCAGACCGGGTAGCTGGCGTACCTGCTCGGCGGCCAGAAAACGATGCTGTTCGTTGCAGATCAACAGGGGCGGCGCCGATGTCAGCCCCTCCAGCCGCATGAGGGTGTCCTGCAGCATCGACAGGGATTCATCCAGCAGCGGCAGAAACTGCTTGGGATGCTGCCGGCGCGACAGCGGCCACAGGCGGGAGCCATGGCCGCCGGCCATGATAACGGGAAACAGCATGGATTTATCCTTCTGCCGGGGCGGCGGGACTTGGACTTGAGCCTGGTTCAAAAGCTGAAAACCTCATCGGCCGAGAGGTGACGCCACTGGCCCGATGGCACATCCAGACGAACACCCCCGATTTGCTCCCGGTGCAGCTTGACCACCCGGTTGCCGACGGCGGCAAACATGCGCTTGACCTGATGAAACCGGCCCTCGGTGATGGTGAGCAGCACCTCTCTGGGGGCGACCGGCTCAAGCCTGGCCGGCAGGGTAGGTGCGCTCTCACCTTGCAACAGTAGGCCCTGTGCAAAGCGCTCGGCCACCTCTTCTGCCAGCGGGTCGCGCAGGCCGACCCGGTACACTTTTTCACATTGTTGCTGCGGCCGTATGATATTGAACGACCAGCGACCGTCGTCGGTGAGTAGCACCAGGCCGGTGGTGTCCGCATCCAGGCGGCCGACGATATGCAGATCATCGGCCCGGTCGATATCCAACCGATGAAACAGCGACGGATAGGCGCCGTCCACGTTCGAGCACAGGGTGCCGGGCGGCTTGTGCATCATGAGGTAGCGGGAGGGGCGGGCAATGAGCCGCTGCCCTGCCAGGGTAATGCAGTTGTTTTCATGCACCTGGGTCGCCTCATCGGTTATCGCCTCACCGTTGACGAGGACCTCGCCGGCCTGGATGGTGCGCCGGGCCTCGGTTCGGCTCAGATCTGTACTCTTGCAGATGAATTTATCGAGGCGCATGGCAGATCCGGTGATGGCAAAGGCCGCCATTATCGCACAGACGACATCGAAAACGATGTCACTTCATCCATCACCCTGGCCGTTCAGGCTAATGATTTTTCCATGGCCAGATGCGGAATACCGGCATCCATGAACGTTTCGCCGAAGGGGGTGAAGCCCAGCTTGGCATAGAAGTCGATGGCGTGTGTCTGCGCGCCCAGGTACACCCGCGGATAACCCAGGCGTGCCGCCTCTTCAATCAGCGCCAGTACTACCCCGGCACCCAGACCCCGGCCACGATGATCGCGCAAAATCGCGATGCGACCGATATGACCATCGTCCAGCATGCGGCCTGTGCCCACATGCACTCCGTTCACCACGACCAGCGCATGTAGTGCCAAACCGTCCAGACCATCGAATTCCAGTGCGGGATTTATGTTCTGCTCCTCGATAAAGACGGCGTCGCGAATGGCACGGATATGTGGCTGGTTTTCGCTGTCGAAGGCGACGATCTTCAGGTCTGGCATGGTAATTCCTTGTAATGAAATAGGTTGAACACTCGGGGTGATATTGCTGACAGGTACAGCGCCATGTCAATTCGATACCTGTCTTATCACCGCGAGTAAATGGGCCGGATGGGGCAACCGGCCCTTTTTTTATGTATTCAGCTATTCTCAACCGACAAAAAACGCATTTTGTACCGGCATAATGGTTTTGGTGTCCACGCCCAGGGTCCGGGCCGCATGGAAGGGCCAGTAAGGATCGCGCAGCATCTCACGGCCGAGCAGCACCAGATCGGCCTGACCAGAGGCGATGATGCTTTCCGCCTGCTCCGCTTCGGTCACGGCGCCGACCGCCATGGTCTTGACGGCTGCCCCCTCCCGGATGCCGGCGGCCAGCTCTATCTGGTCGGCGTTGCGGCTGCCCAATGAACTGCGTGAAGCAGGGCTGGCGCCGCCCGCACTGCAGTCGACAATATCGACACCCAGTTCCTTGAGCCATTTCGCCATTTGAATGTTGTCCTGAACGGTTAACCCCTGGTCATCCCAGTCGGCGGCGGAAAGCCGGACCGCCAGTGGCAGATGTTCCGGCCAGACATCCCTGATCTTCTTCGTGGTTTCCAGCAGCATCCGGGCCCTGTTTTCAAGGCTGCCCCCATATTCATCCTGGCGGTTATTGGCCAGCGGCGTAAAGAAGCTGTGCAGCAAATAACCATGGGCCGCATGGATCTCCAGCAGTTTGTAGCCTGCCCGCAAAGAACGCCGAGCGGCGGCGACGAAGTCGGCCTGGGTCTGCTTTATGTCGGCGTGGGTCATCATGCGCGGTGTTTTCCAGAGGCGGATGCCGTCGCTGTCGAACGGCTCACTGCCCGGAGCCATGATGTCGTAACCACCTTCTTCGTTGCTCAGGTGATGTCCACCTTCCCAGGGGCGCGCGGCGCTGCCCTTGCGGCCTGCATGGGCTATCTGGATGCCGGGTACGGCGCCTTGTTGCTCGATAAAACGGGTGATGGGGATCAGTGCTTCCACTTGCTCATCGTTCCAGATGCCGGCACAGCCCGGAGTGATACGTCCCTCGGGGGTGACGGCGGTGGCCTCCGACATGATCAGGCCCGCACCGCCCACGGCCCGGGAGCCCAGGTGGACCAGGTGCCAGTCGGTCGCGACACCTTCGACAGAGCTGTATTGGCACATGGCAGAAACTCCGATGCGGTTTCTGAAGGTCACGTCTTTTATGGTTAAGGTTGAAAAGAGTCGGGACATTATTGTTCCTCCGGTGTGAGTTTTTTGCTGTGTATGGGGTGGGCTGCTGTTTTGTGAGTCTTTTGATTGATCAACATGACGGCGATAAATATCAGCCCGGTCGCTGCATATTCGATGGCACCGATATTTTCATCCATCAGCATCGAGCCGATCAGGAGGGCAACCACGGGGGGGATATAGGTCACCGAAGACGTGGAGACGGCGCCCCACTTCCCTATCAGGTAGTAGTAGATGAGATAGGCCAGACCCGTACCCAGCAGGCCCAGTCCCAGGATGACGCCGGTCGCCGCATGCAGATCATGGGTGATGTGTGCAATGCCCTGGTAGTCGGTGAAGATGGACAGAAGCATCAGGCTTAATCCGAGCTGGTAGGTGGTGAGCGCCGCACTGGATATGTTTAACGGCATGATGAATTTTTTGGCATAGATGAAAGAAGCGCCAACGCTTAACGACCCCAGGATCATATAGACGACTCCTTCTATATTGGTGTCGGCCACGTCACCCGAGAAGGGGCGGGCAATCAGGATCACCCCGGAAAACCCCACCAGCAGGCCCAGCACCCGTTTGATGGAAACCTGTTCGTCGACAAGCAGAAGTATGGCCATCAGCAGGGAAAAAATGGGGATGGTGCCGCTGAGGGCGCCGGCCACGCCGGAGGGCAGCAGGGAGGTACCCTTGGCAAAACCATAGTAATAGACCAGGGTCGCCAGCAGAGACATAACGAAAAAGTGCCCGCTATGTCTCAGGTGGGCGAGTTTCAATGCTCCCTTGAAGTAGGCATATATAGCGAGGGGCAAAAAGCCGGACGCCACCCTCAGCAGCACGATTTGAGCGGGCGAGATCAGCTCGGCCGCCAGTTTCATATAAACAAAGTTGCTGCCCCAGATCATCCCCAGAGCCAGAAAAGCCGTAACAGGAAGATATTTCATGTCGTATCTCCATCTTTTCATTCCGGTGTGACATCGCTGTATTGTGGCGATTTACGCTGCCACGACAAACGATTTAACCTGCCACATAAAATAGATTATCTATTTCATACGGGGGTATCATGTATCCAGCGTGGTGACACCGTGTGTGTTCGGAAGCGTGTTTTCTGAAGCGGCTTGACGGGAGAGAATGAATGCATAAACCCATGCCGCCATTGCGGGCTCTGGTGGCCTTTGAAGCCTCGGTTCGTCATGCCAGCTTCAAGCTGGCCGCCAAGGAGTTACACCTCACCCCGGGCGCGGTCTCGCAGCAGGTGCAGAAGCTGGAACAATGGCTGGGATTTCCGCTGTTTGTGCGGCTGGTGCGCCAGTTGCAGGTGACCGAGCGAGGCATGAGCTATTTCAGCCGTATCGCACCGGCGCTGGAACAGATCAGTGCCGCCGGCGAGGCCTGCCGGGAGCGTTCATCGGATGCGGTGTCGTTATCCTTGTCGCAAACCCTGGCGGCCAAATGGCTGGGTCCCCGTCTGGGGGACTTCATGCGCCGCCATCCCGACATCGAGGTCCATATCAATGCCTCCAATCATCCGGTTGATTTTCAGCGGGAAGCGGTTGATCTGGCGATTCGTCATTTTGACGGGCGGGATCCGTCGCTCCACGTACAGGAAGTCTTCGACGATGCGGTGCGGTTGTTTTGTGCTCCTTCATATCGGGATGCCACCGCACTGCGGCACCCGGACCAGCTCGGCAATGTGACCCTGATAGTGGCTACGCCCTATCCCTTCTGGAATGACTGGCTGAGCCGGTTCACGACCATAGGCCCCGAGGCGAGAAAGCGGATACCCGCCTTGTATTTCGACCAGACACTGCTGGCGATAGATGCGGCCAAGCGTGGGCAGGGTGTGGTGCTGAGCAACCAGCTGCTGGTACGGGAAGAACTGGAGCGAGGGGAGTTGATCGAACCATTCGGGCTATGGTTGCCCCTGAATAAAAGCTACTACCTGGTACATCCCAGACGTCAGTCTCTCAGCCGGGCGGCCGTGACCCTGAAAGACTGGCTGCTGGAGCAGTTTGCCCGCTAAGACGCAATGGGGCGGTAGGCCCTTGAACAACCATAGCTGTACACGACGGACTGACCGTCGATGCCGGTGCACGCTCTGGGAGCGTCTACCTCCATGATTCCTGGCCGAACCGATGACAGAAGTCGATGTGACGTAGCCGTTGCAGCCAACCAGTGACGTCAGCAACAGCTTGAGAATAAAAGCGGGCTGAGAGCCGTCGCCGGCCTGCAGGCCCCGGTGATAGCAACCGGGCAAGGGTGGTGTAATTGATTATCCAGTGGCCGTGATCCCGGCGCAGGGCGCCGAGGTCGTAATACCAGTGCGGGCCCGCGCCCAGCGCTTCGCCGATAAAGGCACCCATGATGGCACTGGCGGCTCTGTCTTGCAGGAGCCATGGCAATGTCCTTGTGCCGAAACAGGTGCTTTCACTATATGCCATGAGTGAAGGACATGCCGGAGGCCGTGCCGTCGGAGCGGTTATTGGTCTGGTGTTTGTTGCAGTTGCCACCAGCGTTACGGTTGGCACCCTGAATGCGGAGAACGCATCGGGAAAAGGGAGCTGCCCCGCCGACTCACCCGATCACCAAGCACAGGTCGTAGCAACTTGGATCTTAGAGATCCCCCCATTTTAAGAGCAGATCGCGCCATGTTAGCTGCATAACTTAAATATGCACTAACCTCGAAATCCGCTGAATACCGCATTGAACCTGGGGTGAGACCATTTTCTAAGTTGTGCGGTAGCAACGATAGTTTGGTCATTTCTTGCAACTCCGGCCTCAATCCCAAGCGTTGCGCGGCTCATGTGAGGGGATGACTAAGCTGATATGGAATGAATTAAATAGTTTTTTACTTTTCAAAGTCAAATTTCATTATTTCTAAAAAAATAGTGGCAATCCAGTTTATCCCTTGATCTATTAAAGGTTTGAAAAAGAAATCGGGATGTACTATTTGATTTGTTGCAATATTTTCCTGCCATGTTCCTTGCAGGAAGTGGAAGTATCTGTTTCTTATTTCTATTAAAAATTCAAAGAAACCTTTGAACGTTAAGCTTATTTCTTCATCTTCAATTTCTGATGTAATACAGGACTCGTCGCATGCTGATTTTATTTTATCTTTATATATATTAAAGTAGGCTGATCTAAGATCTTCGTTGGGGATTTCATCTAGCTTTATATCAATGCTTGATTTGTAAAAATCCTCATCTTTAAATGCTTCACTTAAAAATTTTTTGAAAAAAGCTATCTCACCATCTTTCGAGTTTTTTGGAATGAATTTTTGCAATGCTTTAAATGATTTAGTGAAACTGCTAGATCTAGATGTATATATTAACGGTATACTATAACTGATTCCTTCGAGAATTCTGTAAAGAAATATGAATGATTCAAGATAGTGCCCTTTTTTTCTAGCTACAAGACAGTTGAGAACTTCTGTTTCTATAGGTTCGTAGAAGTCTTTGTTTCTGCCTGAGGCCAAGGCGAAATAACGGCTGTAATCAGAGATGTTAACTTCATCAGATATTAAATTTTTAATGTTATCTTGTTTGTATGTTTTTTGCTCGCTGTATGGGAGGATGAAATAATTTGTTTTTTGATGATATGTTTTTTCATAAAACTCATCATAAATTTTACATGTTCCAGATAACAATCTAAAGATGTTAAGGGTCGGATTGTTTACCTTCTCTATATTTAACTCAGAGTGGTGTGATTTCTCGTTGAATATAGGATCTAATAATGAGAACCTTTTAATCATGACTGGTTAACTCGCTGAAACAGTCTAATAGCTCATTTTCATCCATACCTTTATATTCTTTGAAATTTCTAAAATATTCACAGGATAACTCGCGTCTGTACTTACCTACTTTTATTTTTGAAGGGTTAAACTCCGAGAATGCTGAATCAAAAACATTTAATGAAGTTTTAAATTCTTCTATAGACAGGCTTAGTATGTCGTCAGTGTTGCTTTTTAAACCAACAGCGAATCCTACAAGGTTATTGGTAACTCTTAACCATTTCAGACAATCATCGTCAACTTGGAATTTAGCTATTGCCTTTAAAACATTATCAAATTTTGATTTGTAATTTATAGGCTCGACAGACATTATCTTGTTAACTAATAGCTCATCCATCTTTTCTTCTATTATTTTCTTATTGTCAACGATTGGGCTTTCTGCCATGAACGCTAAGTACGCTTGTATTATATCCGACTTTCGAAAGTATTCCTTACCTAGTTTTTTTGAATCTTTCTCTGTTTGAACATTGACACCTATTTTTTCAAAGTCAAAAGCATTATTCATCATCGCTTCAACTTGATGCCTTGGAGTCATTGGCCGCTGGCCGTTATTAAGAGTGATCATTCTATATAATAATTTCTCTGTGGAGTCACAGAATATAAAGTTAATATACAGTTTCTTTTTTTTGTTTAGTTTTTCTGATTTTTCCAGTCTGAATAAAGTATTGAGTCTTTGTATCCCGTCAAGAATAAAAGAGCTTCTAATGTTTTGGCTAATGAAATCATTGGTTTCTTGAATCGTTGATTGCTTTTCTATTTCGTCAGTTATGAATGCTACGGTTATTGGTGGCATTACACAACCATTTTCTATATCACGCTCTAATTTCATGTAAAACTTTTTATCTTGTAGCTTCCTCTGAAATTCTGTTTTGTTTATCAAAGGGATTAAAGTTTCAAATGCATAATCATATGACGTAGAGCCAAAAGCTACTACACCACCTAATACATTATCAATTTCAATTTCGAATATTTTCATGGATACCCCTGCATTATAGTTTTTATTTTTAACCACCTGCTAAATTAATCATTAATAATGTAAGCTTATTTTATTAAGAGATAAGTCAGCGTGCTGATCAATTTAGCTTAACGATAATTCCCAATGCAGTATATCTTAAGTTGATGATTTTATGCGAGTTATGTTTGATGGCTGTAATCAAGCCGTAACGCTGCAAGAGGCCGAAGGGATCTGCTCTGCCGACCGTGACATGCCATGGAGGGCGCGGCTGAGGATTCACGGCGAGTTGGCGGGGCGGGCCCTTTGGCCGATTTTACGCCGTGCTATTGCGTTAATTGGCCCAGGTTGCCCCGGGCCTGCAAACCACGTCGATCTTACTTTTTCTTCTGCAAAGCGGCTGCCAGGGCCGCGCCCATGGCGCCTTGCGGGGCCGCTTGTTCCTTGCGGGCGGGGCTATGCTTGCTCTGGCCCCTGCCGCCGTTACCGGCAGCACGATTACCTGCCTGATTGCGCTCTTCCCGCCGCTGGCTGCCCTGATTACCGCTGCCATGATCGGCGGCGCTCTGCTCCAGCCGCATGGTGAGGGCGATGCGTTTGCGCTGCAGATCCACCTCCATCACCTTCACCCGGACGATATCGCCAGCCTTCACCACTTCGCGCGGATCCTTGATGAAACGGTCGGTCAGGGCGGAGATATGCACCAGCCCGTCCTGATGTACGCCGATATCCACGAAGGCGCCGAAGTTGGTGACGTTGGTGACCACCCCTTCCAGCACCATGTCCGGGATCAGATCCGAGGGCTTTTCTACTCCCTCCATGAAGCGGGCGGCCTTGAATTCGGGGCGCGGATCCCGGCCCGGCTTGTCCAGCTCTTTCAGGATGTCCTGCACAGTGGGCAGGCCGAAATCCGCGTCTGTGTAGTCCTGCGGGTTCAGGGTTTGCAGCAGGCTGCTGTTGCCGATAAGCGATTGCACCGGCTGCTGCAGGCGCTCCTGAATACGCCTTACCACCGGATAGGCCTCCGGGTGGACCGAAGAGGCATCGAGCGGGTTCTTGCCGTCGCGGATGCGCAGGAAGCCGGCGCATTGTTCGAAGGCCTTGGGCCCCAGACGCGGCACCTTGAGCAGCTGCTTGCGTTCGGTGAACACGCCCAGCTCGTCACGGTAGGCGACGATATTCTGCGCCAGGGTCGGGGTGAGGCCGGAGACCCGGGTCAGCAGCGGGGCCGAGGCCATGTTGACGTCCACGCCCACGGCGTTCACACAGTCTTCCACTACCGCATCCAGGTTGCGGGCCAGCTGGCCCTGGGATACATCGTGCTGATACTGGCCCACCCCTATGCTCTTGGGATCGATTTTCACCAGCTCGGCCAGGGGATCCTGCAACCGGCGCGCTATGCTGACGGCGCCGCGCAACGACACGTCCAGATCCGGAAACTCGCTGGCGGCCAGCTCGGAGGCGGAATAGACAGAAGCGCCGGCCTCGCTTACCACCACCTTCTGCAGCTTCAGTTCCGGGCTCTGCTTCATCAGGGTTTCTACCAGGCGCTCGGTTTCGCGCGAGGCGGTACCGTTGCCGATGCTCACCAGGCTGACATTGTGCCGACGGCACAACTCATCCAGGGTGCGCAGGCTCTGCTCCACCTTCTTGAAGGGTTCAAACGGATAGACGGTGTCCTGGGCCAGCAGCTTGCCGGTGCCGTCTACCACCACCACCTTGACCCCGGTGCGAATGCCCGGATCCAGGCCCATGGTGACGCGGGCGCCGGCGGGGGCGGCCATCAGCAGGTCCTGCAGGTTGAGGGCGAACACCTTGATCGCCTCGGCCTCGGCCAGCTCGCGGGACTGGCCCAGCAGTTCGGTTTCCATCTGCAGCGACAGCTTGACCCGCCAGGTCCAGCTCACCACGCCGGCCAGCCATGGGTCGGCGGCGCGACCTTTATGCTGCCAGCCCACATGGCGGGCGATAATGGCCTCGCACGGGTGGCTGTCGGCTTGGGTTTCCACCACCAGGCTCAACGACAGTACGCCTTCGTTGCGGCCGCGCAGCATGGCCAGCAAACGGTGCGAGGGCACCTTGTTTATCGGCTCCTGATGTTCGAAGTAGTCTTTGAACTTGGCGCCGGTCTGCTCCTGCCCTGCGACTACCCGGGCCTGCAGCTGGCCATGCTGGTTCAGGTGGCGTCGCACCGCATCCAGCAGGTCCGCCTGTTCGGCGAAGCGCTCCATCAATATGTATTTGGCGCCGTCCAGCGCGGCCTTCACGTCGGCGACACCCTCGTCCGGCTTGATAAAAGCGGCGGCCAGCAGCTGGGGATCCTGGTTCGGGTCGTCGAACAGGGTGTCCGCCAGCGGTTGCAGCCCGGCCTCTATGGCCATCTGGCCCTTGGTGCGGCGCTTGGGCTTGTAGGGCAGGTAGAGATCTTCCAGCCGGGTCTTGGTGTCGGCGCTCAGCAGCTCTTTCTTGAGCGCATCGTTCAGCTTACCCTGCTCGGAAATGGAGTTGAGGATCACCGCGCGTCTGTCTTCCAGCTCGCGCAGATAGCCGAGCCGGCTGTGCAGGTTACGCAGCTGGGTGTCGTCCAGACCGCCGGTCACTTCCTTGCGGTAGCGGGCAATAAAGGGCACGGTCGCGCCTTCGTCCAGCAGCCGCACGGCGGCATCCACCTGCTGTTGCGATACGGCCAGCTCAAAGGCCAGGGTGTGATTGATCTTGGTCATAGGTTCC
Source organism: Oceanisphaera submarina (assembly GCF_046521305.1). NCBI lineage: Bacteria > Pseudomonadati > Pseudomonadota > Gammaproteobacteria > Aeromonadales > Aeromonadaceae > Oceanisphaera > Oceanisphaera submarina. The sequence continues at coordinate 150,206 of NZ_JBKGFN010000004.1, forward strand.
GGACTCCGGGCAGGGCGTCGGCATGCGCCCTGCCGATAACAGAAAGAAAAGGGGATTGTGGAGGCTTATTCAAAAGGTGTGTACTGGATTTTGTTGATGTACCACTCTTTCAGGCCGGACGGCGTCTGTACCTGTATTTCGTCGTCTACCTGCTTGCCGATCAGTGCCCGGGCTACGGGCGAGTTGATGGTGATGTAGTGGTTTTTGGTGTCGATTTCGTCGGTGCCGACGATGCGGTAGCGCACTATGTCACCGTCTTCGTTTTCCAGCTCCACCCAGGCACCGAAAAACACCTTGCCGTCCTGACGCGGGTCGTAATCGACGATTTTCAGCGCTTCCAGCCGCTTCATCAAGAAGCGCACCCGGCGGTCTATTTCACGCAGCCGTTTCTTGCCGTAGATGTATTCGGCGTTCTCGCTGCGGTCGCCGAGGGCGGCGGCTTCCGACACCGCCTGGGTGACGGCGGGGCGCTCTACCTTCCACAGCTGTTTGAGTTCTTCGTCCAGCTTGTGCCAGCCGGCACGGGTGATCAGGTTGGTTTTCATACGGGTATGTTCGGTGTCCTGACAAGTGTCGGCTATTGTGTCCCAGCCGTATGGAAGAAGAAAGCCCCCGAGGATGTCGGAGGCAAAGGCCTGCAGCAGGATAAAGCTTACTCTGGTACGTCTTTATTCCCAGACGGGGAAGGGATCGGGCAGTTGCTGCCAGCCAGCCGGGCCCAGGTTCATTTCCCGTTCGGTGAGCAGACAGGCGTCCAGCTGGCGGCGCAATGCCGTTTCGTTCAGGCCCTGGCCGATAAACACCAGCTCCTGACGCATGTCGCCATAGGGCTCCTGCCAGCAGGACGAGATATGAGCGCGACTTTCTTCGTCGTTCGGCCAGTCTTCGGGGGCAATGGCCTGCCAGAACAGGCCGGCTCCGCCGTGATAGGCGATGCCGCCGGCCTGATTCCACTGGCCGGCAAAGTCCGGACGACTGGCCAGCCAGAAAAAGCCCTTGGAACGCAGCAGCTTGCCGGCCTGCTCCGGGTGTTGCAGCCAGTCGTGGAAGCGCTGGGGATGAAAGGGCGTGCGCGCCCGGTAGACAAAACTGCCGATGCCGTATTCTTCGCTTTCGGGTACTGACTCTCCGCGCAGTGTCTGCATCCAGCCGGGCGCGCGGGCGGCACGTTCAAAGCAGAAGCGGCCGGTGCCCAGCACTCGCTCTATGTCTACCCGGCCCTGACGGATGGGGATGATGTCGGCCCCCGGATTCAGCCGTGCCAGAATAACGCTCAGTTCGGCCAGTTGCTCGTTGCTAACCAGGTCGGTTTTGCCGATCAGCAGCACATCGCAGAATTCCACCTGTTCTATCAGCAGATCGGTGACGCTGCGTTCGTCCTCTTCGCCCAGGCTCTCGCCTGTGTCCTGCAGATCCCGGGCGGCGTTGAAGTCGGTCAGAAAGTTCACCGCATCCACCACCGTCACCATGGTATCCAGCCGGGCCACCTCGTTCAGGCAGGTGCCGTCTGCATCGGCAAAGGTGAAGGTCTCGGCTACCGGCAGCGGCTCCGAGATGCCGGTGGACTCAATCAGCAAGTAATCGAAACGGCCGGCATCGGCCAGACGGCGCACCTCCAGCAGCAGATCTTCGCGCAGGGTGCAGCAGATACAGCCATTACTCATTTCGATCAGTTTTTCTTCACCCCGGCACAATTCCACCTGCTGCTGCACGGTGGCGGCGTCGATATTGACCTCGCTCATGTCATTGACGATAACGGCGACGCGCAGCCCCAGACGGTTGTTGAGTATGTGATTGAGTACCGTGGTTTTTCCGGCACCGAGAAAGCCGGACAGTACGGTCACCGGCAGGCGAGGCAAGGGGGAGTGGCTGGACATCAATGGGTTCCGTTGAGTTGATTTACTGCTTTGCTTGTTGTTATAACATAACAATTAATTCCCAATGAAGCACAATCTCAGGAGTTTCATCCGTTCATGATCATGACAGAAACCTTGTCCTCCGCGTTCAGCGAGGTGAGTCGACAGAATGGCTCCCCCGCCATTCTTACCCGTATCTATGAGCCGGACTGCCAGCTGGCGGTTTGGCGACGATTGCTGCCCGCCGCCGTGTTGGACTACATCACCGGCCTGGAACGGCAAGATTATCCCCTCAACCTGCGTGAGGTGCTGCCGACCGAGGCGGTAACGGCCACCCTGTCTGCCCGTTTGCCGGACTTTCCCGGTCGAGATGATTTTGTGGCCGATGTGCAACAACTGGCCGAGATGTTCGCCTGCCTGTTTGATCTGAAGCGGGTAGGCATCAGGCTGGCCGGCCTGCAAACCGCCATGTGTCCGCGCTTTCATGTGGACCGGGTGCCTTGTCGGCTGGTAACCACCTATACCGGGCCGGGTACTCACTGGCTTAATCCGGCACAGCGTCATCAACTGCTGGACGAGGGAGGGCGGGAGCCGGAGCAGTGGCAACAGCTGGTGGCGGGCGAGGTGGCTTTGCTGAAAGGGGATGGCTGGCAAGACAACGAAGGGCGCGGCCTCTGGCACCGTTCGCCGCCGGTTCCCACCGGTTATCGGCGCTTGTTCCTGTCGCTGGATGTGGCCGAATAAGGAGGAACCTGATGTCTGGTGGCCGGATCCGCACCGCGAATCCGGCATGATGAAAGGTCAGTCCTGCCGATTGGCTTCCTGACTGCGTTTGCCAAAGGAGATCGCATAGGCGGGAGATCGGGCCTGCAGTATGGGATCGTCTGAGGGCTTGACCCCGTCCGACAGTCGCAACGGGTCGAAGTTGATTGAGCGGCAGTCGGCATCGGCAGCGGTGTCCACAGCTTGCAACTGCAGGGTGCCGGCAGTGATCACCTGATGAGGGCCGCTCCAGGGCTGGCTGGGATCGGTCAGTTGATCATCCTCGTTGGCGAGGGTGAGTTCCATACGCCAGCGAATATCACCGGAGTCGAGATCTGTCTGCAACCTGCTCAGCAGATAGTCGGTGCCGAGCGATTCGGCCTGCTCGGCGTTCAGATAGGCCGGCTTGTCTTCTGTGGGTATAAAGGCCCAACGCACCGGCGTGCTCTTGCCGTCGGCAGTTTCCAGAATAAAGGTGTTGATGCTGTTGTAGCTCAGCCGGTGATAGCCGGCAGGGATGCGGGACTGGCCTGCCAGCGCCTGTTTGAGTCGCTGGGTTTCGGGAAAGGCCTGTTCAAACGCCTGTATCTTGGCGGGGTCCGGCTTGCCGGTGGCTAGCTGCTTTTGCAGGAAACCTTCGGGTGTTGCCACATCGAAAAAGGGGAGATCGAGCATGGCCATCTGATGCAGCTGGCCATCGGGCAGGGTAAAACGCAATGCCATGCCGTGGGCATTGGGTTTGTTGTCCGGTGCATGCAGGTTACCACCCGCCTGGGAAAAACGACCAATCACGGGGATGGCTGCCCCCTGGAGCAGGGGACTGCGGCTCAGGGCCGAGGCCTCGGCTGTAGCCTGAAACTCCCCGGTAAAGCAAATGCCCTTGGTATGATTACGGCGCTCGCCCGGGTAGACGCCGAACTTGTTCTCCAGCGCCGTGACAATCTGATCGGGGGCGGCAGCGGCATTGACTCCGAGAGGCAGGCCGGCACACAGCACGGAAACGGTCACATATAACGCGGACTTTTTCATCAAGATCTTCCTTTATCTAATCAGTACATGAGACCGAAGGGACCGATTTGTGCAGGAAAACATTTCAGCGCCGGCTACTTTCTATGCCATGGATTCGCCACAGTCTGAACAAGAAAAATACCGCGAGGGCGAGCAACAGCAAGAGAGCAGACAGCATGCACAGGAAGGGGGGGTTATCGTTGCAGATATTTAGGCTTGTTGTGAGTTCTTTAGAGGGTGAAGCCTGATAAAACCCGCCAAATGGCGGGTTTTATTTCAGCCTCTATTACAGCCCGGCTGGGTGGTGTCGATGATCTGATCACCTTCAACCCTAAAACCGATAGAACCAAAGATAAAGGCGTGGTTCAGATGTGTTACAACAACATCGCTCAGACCAACGGCACATTTATTTGTTTCGATTGCCCTGTCCATTGCCGTTTTGACGTTGGGAATGCCGAGAGGAAACAGAATGACCGGATAGGTATCTTCACCCGTAACCCGCTTACCTTTCACGAATTTTGCAGCATTGATGTTGTAGTTCTTCGTGCTGCCGACCGTCATATCCGCGACACGAACAGTACAAGCTGACAGGGCCAGAGTGGAAAGAGCTGCTACCAGTATTGCTTTTTTCATTAATCGCTACCTTGCGAATTGGTTATTGTGGTGAGTTCTAATCAGTATGCTCATTTTAAGAGCAGGGGATAAGACAACTGTTGTCGTCGGATGCAAAGGTAACAGATTCAGTCGAATCATAAAGAAACACGGAAAGCAGAATCTGGTAGCAAAAGCGGTGTAATGAAGAATCGTTGCCGCCGCCCAAGGGGTGACCCAGTTCGGAGTCGATGTTTACAAATGCAGCCTTGGCCATTTAGCGACTCAATCGAAGTCAATTACCCGGAAGTGTGGGTTGTCCACACCCGCCGTCATGCGGGCAATGGACGACAGCGGCACCAGACAATCTACACCATCGGCCTGTATTCTGATGCACTCTGCCTTCTCTTCGTTACGGGCGGTATCGAGGGCGATGCCGCTGATTTTCTCGTCCGAAACCAGCGTGAGTGTGACCGGATATCGGTACAGACAGGCAATCTCGATATAGTCGTGTTGTTCGCAGCTCATCATGGTGTGGTTCTCCAAAAACATGCCTCACGCCTGACCCCTGACGGGCTTACCCCAGATGATCCAGCGGCAGGGCGGTTTCGTGCTTGATGCGTCGCAGTACGAAGCTGGAACGCACGCCGGTTACGCCGTCCAGCCGGGTCAGTTTGCCCAGCAGAAACTGCTGGTAGTGCTCCATGTCGCGCACTATTACCTTTAGCTGATAGTCGGCTTCGGTGCCGGTGATCAGGTCGCATTCGAGCACTTCGGAAAAACCGTTGATGGCCGTATCGAAAATCTCGAAGCGTTCCGGGGTGTGCCTGTCCAGCGAGATATGAATATAGGCCAGCAGGCTCAGACCCAGCCGGGCGGCGTTGAGCAGGGTGACATGGTCGGCGATAAGGCCGGCCTCCTCCAGCGCCTTGACCCGGCGGGAGCAGGGCGAGGGCGAGAGTCCGATGCGCTCGGCCAGCTCCAGATTGCTGATGCGGCCGTGGCGCTGCATCAGTTCCAGAATACGTCTATCGGTACGATCCAGTTGCAGTGGTTTGCTCAAAATATTCACCTGGTGAAATGATTGCTCTCTATATGGAGTATAAGGGGTGAATTGTTGCTTAAAGAAGTGGATTTGGCAATTCATTCGCAACCACTCACCCCGGCATAAGGGATAAGATGGTGTCACCTTTTGGGAACAGACAGACCGATATCCTCGGAGACTGTCGCAAACCGGGATACCGGACCGGTAAGCACCACAAAGGCCACACTCGAAGCGGGTGAAAGGCCGGGAGCAGGGGCCACGAGCCCGATGCAGGACACAAAAAGCCAGCCGCCAGGGCTGGCTTTGGTGTTTCTGGTATCCGGCAACACCTAAGCCGTGGTCCCTTCGCATGCATGTGGCTCATGCGAGCCTGAGTTTTATTCGCTTTTTCCCCTCTGTCTTCTGTGACATTTTATTAACATTCCCGTTATTACAGGAAGGGCCGCTTGCGGGCCCAAGGGTGCCAGTGTTGGTGTCGGTCATTACAAGCAGGAGTAAACAATGGACAGTGCTCGCGTTTTATCGACGGTCTCCTCAAACAGAAAGATAGATCCCGTGCGTCGCGGGGGAGGCTTCAAGGCCGATGGCTCCTTGAACGACAACGATCGCGTAGAGATAGGCCCTACCGGGCTGGCGTTTGGCGAATGGGACGCGCTGGGGCTGACGCCGCCGACGCTGTCCCGCATGCGGGAATACCGGCTGCAGCGTATCGTGGGTGAGTTGCAGAAACGGGACCTGGCCGGTGTGCTGCTGTTTGATCCGCTGAATATCCGCTACGCGACGGATACCACCAACATGCAGTTGTGGATAACGCACAATCATGCCCGGGCCTGTTTCGTGTCGGCTGCCGGGCATGTAATTTTGTGGGATTTTCACAACTGCGAGCATTTATCGGCTCATTTGCCTCTGGTAAAAGAGGTGAGGGGCGGCGCCGCCTTTTTCTATTTCGAAACCGGTAACAGAACCGAGGAGCATGCGGCCAAATTTGCCGCCGAAGTGCAATCGGTGCTGCAGGAACACGCGGGCAGCAACAAGAGGCTGGCCGTCGACAAGATTGAAATGGCGGGCTTTACCCAGTTGCAGCGTCTCGGCATCGAGATAGCCGATGGTCAGGAGGTCATGGAGCTGGCCCGGGCCGTGAAAAACGAAGATGAAATCAATGCCATGCGCTGCTCTATTGCATCCACCGAAATCGCCATGAAGCTGATGCAGCAGGCCTCGGTGCCCGGGGTGACCGAAAACGACATCTGGTCCATCCTGCATGCGGAAAACATTCGCCGTGGCGGCGAGTGGATTGAATGCCGCATCCTGTCTTCCGGCCCCCGCACCAACCCCTGGTTTCAGGAATGCGGGCCCAGGGTGGTGCAGGAAGGTGAGCTGTTGGCCTTCGACAGCGACTTGATTGGACCTTATGGCATCTGTGCCGATATTTCACGTACCTGGCTGATTGGCGAGCGAGCACCAACAGCGGAGCAGAAGGCGCTGTACCGCACCGCTTATGAGCATATACGTCACAACATGAGCATATTGAAGCCGGGCATGAGCTTTCGGGAAGTGACCGAAGCCGGCCTGCTGCTGCCCGAATCATATCGGGCCCAACGATACGGGGTCATGATGCACGGGGTGGGTCTCTGTGATGAATATCCCTGTATTCGTTATCCCGAAGATCTCGAGGACCATGGCTATGATGGCGTGCTGGAACCGGGCATGACGCTGTGCGTGGAAGCCTATGTGGGGGCCGTGGGCGGCCGGGAAGGTGTGAAGCTGGAAGATCAGGTGCTGATTACCGACACCGGAGTGGAAAACCTGACCTCTTATCCCTTTGAAGCGGCCTTGCTGGATGCTTGATATGCACTGTCCGGCCTTGCCTGCACGCATCGCCTCCCACTGAAACTCTTCTCGCTCCCGCCGTCAGCGGGAGCATTTTATCGATATTTTCGGCGAAGTGCGCCCGATCACGTTACCGCTTGCCGACCATCTGATATCTCTGGTTGTCCGGAAAAACAATGGTAGAGTGCCTCGTAAAAAGGGCAGGACCAAGGAGTCCGGAATATAGTCAGGAGCGACCATGAAAATCAAGCCACTGCCACCAATGAACAGCCTTATCGTGTTTGAAGCGGCGGCCCGCCACCTGAGTTTCACGCTGGCAGCCAATGAACTCAGTGTTACCCAGGGCGCCATCAGTCGCCAAATCCGCCAGTTGGAGGAATATCTCGGTAAGGATCTGTTTGTTCGCGCCAATCGCAACATTTCCCTGACCCCGACCGGACTGCAATATTATCAGACCATTTATCGCGCCTTGCTGGATGTGGCCCAGGCTACCGGTGAAATCAAGAAATGGCAGGGAGAACAGCAGATCACGGTGGCGACCACCAATGCGATGGCGGCACTCTGGCTGTTGCCCAAGGTAGCCGAGTTCCAGCAGCAGCATGAGGAAATTGATCTGCGCATTCTCGCTTCCGATCAGGTTACGGACTATCGCCGGCTCGATTGTGATATTGCGCTCTTTTACTGTCGACTGCCGCCGGCCGAAATGAAAGTGACGACTCTGTTTCCGGAGGAGGTGTTTCCGGTCTGCAGTCCGGCCTATCTGGAGCGATGTCAGGACTGGCACTCCCCGGAAGACCTCTTTGGCAAGACGCTGTTGTATCTTGACGAGTCTCAGCGGGACTGGCTCAGCTGGCAGGAATGGTTCGAGCAGGTTGGCCTGCCGTCTGTGACGCCCCGTAACCGCATCAATATCAACAATTATCCCATGCTGTTGCAGGCGGCGATCAACGGGCAGGGGGTCGCCCTGGCCTGGGGGTCGCTGGTGGATGAATACCTGGAAACCGGCGCCCTGGTGCGGCCGGTGGATATAGTGCTGCGTACCCCGGCCAGTTTCTGCATGCTCGAACCTCTGAGTCGCGGCGTGGTACCGAGCAGCGTCAAGCTGTTCCGCCAGTGGCTGCTGGAGCAACTGCCGGGTCAGGTCGGCGGGAAGGGGTTGCACGAACAGGGCTCCTGACACCCCCATAAAAAAAACCGGCATCATCAGATGCCGGTTTGTGTTCAGGTACTTTCTTCAGCGCTATCTACTTGCCAACGACGGGATTGGCGTTCCAGTCCCTTGCCGGTGCCACGTCGGTAACCTCGTCGGCCCCGGGGCTTATCGAACCATCCAGCTTGGCCGGCTCCGGTCGTACGTTATCCGGTACCATGGCCCAGGGCTTGGGCTCCCGGCGGATGCTGTGCAGCAGGGTCAGGCTCATCACCACAATAAAGACGGAGATGGGGAAGCCGGCGATGATGGAGGCGGTCTGCATCGCCTTGAGGCCGCCGGCGTAGAGCAGCACTCCGGCAATGGCGGCAATCATGATGCCCCACAGTATCCGTATCGGCGTGGGCGGTTCCGGATTGCCCAGTGAGTCCAGGGTACAGAGGATCAGGGTGCCGGAGTCGGCCGAGGTAATGAAATAGGTACCCAGTAACAGGCAGGCCAGTATGCTCAGCAGCTTGCCCATGGCACCCGCATCCAGCTCATTGAACAGGGTGAACAGCGCCTGGGTGGTGTCCTTCTTGGTGGCTTCCAGAATGGGCCCGCCGGCAAAGGGGGCCTGTGCCGGCTCACCGGCTTCGGCCAGTACCACCGCCTGCTGCTCGTAGGCAATGCGGGCCTCCTGCTCTACCTTGAGCGCCGAGCCGCCGAATACCGCCATCCACAAAAAGGTGATCAGGGTAGGCACGATTAAAGCGCCGCCAATCAGCTCGCGAATGGTACGGCCCTTGGAAATGCGGGCCACGAACATGCCGACGAAGGGCGCCCAGGTCATCCACCAGGGCCAGTAGTAGGCGGTCCACCAGTTCTGCCAGCCGGAATCCTGCTGGGCATCACTCCAGAAGCTCATGCCGACCACCTGACTGCTGTAGTCTCCGATCCCTTCCAGGAAGGAATGCAGAATATAGCGGGTCGGACCTATATAGAGCACGACCATCACCATCAGCAACGACAGCAGCATGTTCCACTCCGACAGACGGCGTATGCCCCGGCCCACCCCCGACAGTACCGAGGCTACGGCACAGGTACAAAGCACCACTATGATCAGCAGTTGCATGCCCAGGCTAACGGTGGTGCCGAACACCAGATTAAGCCCGGTATTGATCTGAATCACGCCCATTCCTAAGGTCTGGGATATGCCGAAGGCGGTAATGGCTACGGTCAGAATATCCACCGCATGGCCGATGGGGCCATAGATGCGATCACCAATCAGCGGGTACAGAATGGATCTCAGGGTCAGCGGCAGCCCTTTCCGGTAGGAAAAATAGGTCAGCGCCAGGGCCACGATCAGAAAGATGGACCAGGGGTGCAGGCCCCAGTGAAAAAAGGTCAGCCATATGGAGACCCGGGCAGACTCGTTGGTCAGCCCCTGGGAAAAGGGGTTGTCGGCATAGTGCCACATCGGCTCGGCCACCGACCAGAACACCAGGCCGATGCCCATGCTGCCCGAGAACAGCATGGCTATCCACGACAGGTAATTGAATTCGGGTTTTTCATCGTCCTTGCCCAGACGAATATGCCCGAAGCGGCTGACCATCAGGTACAGCAACAGGCCAGTGACCAGGCTGACCACCAGTAAATAAAACCACTTCATATTCTGCAACAAGATGCCGGAAACGGTTTCAAAGTACTGGCCTGCCTGGTTGGCCATGATGGCGCAAAACAGAACAAAACCGATGACCAGCACCTTGGAGGCGATGGTCACGGTCGGATTCAATCCTTTCAGAATCCCGGATGTAGCACGCATAACTCCTCCCTCTGCGTAACACGCTTGATGGTTAATCATTTGTTAACGGCGAGAGGTTAGAGATAGCGGAAGAGACACTCAACTGATTTTTTCTCATTCATGAGTGAATAGAGCTCATGCGGCAGGGCACAGGGACTCTGGTACAAGATAACGGGCTACATATGAGGCATATTTTCATGGATGACAAAAGCTCATCCATACCCGGCTAAAAAGTCGTTTGTTTGTTGCTCTCTTGTTAACCAAAATCCTCCCCATCGGCACCCAGAGTGCCCGTTGTTAACATCAGCGCAGGGAGCACTGCGTCATACTGGGAGAATCAATAATGAGCAATGTCAGCCAAACCATCATTCCCGTTCAGCAGGTTGAAAATGTGCTGAATCCGATCGTGGAAGCCAGCGGCATGCCCAATGCCTGCTACACCAGCCAGGAGTACTTTGCCTTCGAGCGTGACCAGGTGATCGGTAAAACCTGGGCCTGTATCGGCTTTGCCTCCGATCTGGTCAAGAATGGCTATGTTCAACCGGTCAGCTTCATGGATCTTCCGCTGCTGATGATGCGCAACAAGGACGGAGAGGTTCAGGTATTCCACAACGTCTGCAGCCACCGTGGCATGCAACTGGTGCACGAGGCCGGCGAAGTACAGGGCATGATCCGTTGCCCTTACCATTCCTGGACCTACGATCTGAACGGCAACCTCAAGGGCACGCCGCACGTGGGTGGTATCGCCAAACACAAGGATGACCGCTTCAAGTGTGAAAAGCACGGTCTCAAGTCGCTGCGCTCTGCGGTGTGGATGGACATGGTGTTCGTCAACCTGTCCGGCGATGCCGCTCCCTTTGAAGAACACATAGCGCCGCTGGAAGCACGCTGGAAGGAATTTCTGGGTGATGATGGTCTGAGCCTGCTGCGCCGGGTCAACATGGGTGGCCATCTGGAAATCGAAGTCCAGAGCAACTGGAAGCTGACGGTAGAAAACTACTGTGAAGCCTACCACCTACCCTGGGTGCATCCGGCTCTTAACACCTATTCCAAGCTGGAAGATCACTACAACATCATGTTTGAAGACCGCTTCGCGGGACAGGGCAGCTACAAATACAACCTGTCCGGCACCGCCGGCACTCACTTGCCCAAGTTCCCGAGCTGGCCCGAAGACAAGCTGAGCCATGCGGAATATATCGCCCTGTTCCCCAACGTGCTGTTGGGCATTCAGGCCGATCACGCCTTCGCCATGATGATCGACCCCATTCATGCGGAAAAGACCATGGAAAACCTGCGCCTCTACTACATAGGTGACGAGGCACTGAAGGATGAATATGCCGCCTGCCGTACCGCGACCCTGGAGTCCTGGCGGGTGGTGTTCAGCGAAGACATCGGTGCCGTGGAAGGCATGCAGAAGGGTCGTCATTCCCCCGGTTTCGGCGGCGGCGTCTTCTCTCCCGAAATGGACCTGCCGACCCACTTCTTCCAGAAGTGGCTGGCTACCCAAACCAAAGCGGCGCTGGAGGCGTAACCGATGCAGCATTATCAGAACTATATCGATGGTCAGTGGCGGGATGCTTCCCGCCAGCTTTTGGTGATGAACCCGGGCACCGGTGAGCCCTACGCCACCATCGCCCAGGCCGGCATCGAGGATGCGGATCTGGCCATGGCCGCCGCCCGCCGTGTTGCCGACAGCGGTCAATTGAGCGACGTGCGCCCGGCCCAGCGGACCAGCTGGATGCTGAAGGCGGCCGATGCCATTCGCGCCATCGCCGATGAAGGCGGCCTGGTGGCGTGTCGCGAAAACGGCAAGAGCCTGAACGATGCCCGGGATGAATTTCTGGAAGCGGCTCGTTACTTCGAATATTACGCCGGCATGGCCGACAAGATTGAAGGCATCTCGGTGCCGCTCGGCAAGGATTACATGGATTTCACCCAGTACGTGCCCTTCGGCGTCTCGGTGCAAATCGTGCCCTGGAACTTCCCGGTGTCCATCTGTGCCCGTTCGTTGGCGCCGGCGCTGGCCGCCGGCAATGCCGTGGTGATCAAGTCTCCGGAAATTTCTCCGCTGGCCATGACCCTGCTGGTCAAGGCTGTCGAGCAGGCCGGATTCCCCCGGGGCGCGGTCAACCTGCTGTGCGGCAAGGGCTCGGAAGTGGGCAGTCATCTGGTCAGACACCAGGACACCAACCAGATAGTGTTCACCGGCTCGGTTCCCACCGGCCAGCGTATCCTCAAGGATGCGGCCGATCGCGCCACCCCGTCGGTGATGGAACTGGGCGGCAAGTCCGCCGCCATCGCGCTCAAGGACGTTAACCTGGACACCCTGCTGGCCAGCGTAAAAGTCGGCATCTTCTTCAACGCCGGTCAGGTGTGCTCGGCCATGTCGCGGCTGCTGGTGCAGCGTGATCGTTATGAAGAAGTGAAAGCCGCCGTGGTCGCTCTGGCCGAAGGCCTGACCATAGGTCAGGGCGAAGGCAATCCGGATCTGACGCCTGTGGTGTCACAGGATCAGCAGCAGCGGGTGCTGGCCATGATCGAACAGGCCCGTGCCGAAGGCGCCAATATCCTCACCGGCGGCGTGGCTCCGGACTTGTCCGGCTACTTTGTGGCGCCGACCGTGATCGAGGCGACCCCCGAGATGACCATAGCCCGGGAAGAAGTGTTCGGCCCCGTGCTGGTCATCATGCCCTTCGACAGCGAAGACGACGCCGTGGCCCTGGCCAACGGCACCGACTTCGGCCTGGTGGCCGGCGTGTTCGGTGAAGGCCTGAGCCAGACTCTGCGTATCGCCAACCGGCTGCGCGGTGGTCAGGTGTTCATCAACGAATGGTTTGCCGGCGGTATCGAAACGCCCTTCGGCGGCGTGGGTCTGTCGGGCTTCGGTCGCGAGAAGGGACAGGAAGCCATTTACAGCTATGTCCAGACCCGCAACATCGGTATTCGTCTGAGTCAGGCTGATTGATAAGGCATTGATGAAAAATGGGCCGGAGATGGCCTGTCGGTAAGAGGCCGGCTATCTCCGGCTCGCACAAGCAGTAAACAGGGTAGTGGGGAGAGACAAGATGAAAAAGTGGTTATGCATCATCTGCGGACTGATTTACGACGAGGCCAAAGGCTGGCCCGCCGACGGCATAGCCCCGGGTACCGCCTGGGAAGACGTGCCGGATGACTGGCTTTGCCCCGACTGTCTGGTGGGCAAGGCGGATTTCGAGATGCTCGAAATCACCGACGAAGAGCCGGCTCCGCTGGCGGTCGTGGCCGAAATCAGCACCCCGTTGGCCGAAGCGGCTCCCGAGCCTGTGGTGATCATCGGCACCGGTCACGGCGGCTATCAGCTGGCGGCGGCGTTGCGTGCCAAGTCACCGAATCTGCCCATTACCCTGTTTACTGCCGACGACGGCGCCCTGTACAGCAAGCCGGCACTGTCCAACGCCCTGGCGCTGGGCAAGGACGGCGACAGCCTGGTGGGTGAAACCGCGCTGGCCTGGGAGCAGCGGCTCGGGGTGCGGGTTTATCCCCATACCCGGGTAGAAAAAATCGACCGTGAAAACAAGCAGCTGCATACCAATATCGGCGTGTATCCCTACGGTCGCCTGGTGCTGGCTACCGGCGCCTCACCCATAGTGATACCGGTCGAGGGCGAGCAGGGTGCCATGCTCAGCGTCAACGATCTGGGCGATTACCGTCGATTCCGCCGGCAGCTGACGGGCAAGCAGCACGTCACCATTCTGGGGGACGGCCTGATCGGCTGCGAGTTTGCCAACGATCTGGCGGCTCAGGGTGTGGCGGTGACCGTAGTGGGCCTGGGCCAGTGGCCGATGGAGCGACTGATCCCGCAACCGTTGGGGCTGGCGTTGCAGCAGGCGCTGACCGAGCTGGGCACCGACTGGGCCCTGCAGGACAGCATCGCCCGCATCGACTCTGAGGGCGAAGGCTATCGCCTGCAACTGCAAAGCGGGCGTGTGCTGAATACCGATATGGTGCTGAGCGCCGTGGGACTGCGGCCCAGTGCCGGTCTGGCCCAGGCGGCCGGACTCGAGGTTGGCCGAGGTATCAGTGTCGATATCTGTCACCAGACCTCGGATCCCCATATTTTTGCCCTGGGTGACTGTGCCGAGGTGGAAGGCCAGTGGGCGCCCTATATAGCGCCCATCAATCAGGCCATGCCGGCGTTGGTGAACAGCCTGCTCGGTACCCTGACCCCGGCGGCGCTCAAGCCGGCACCGGTACTGGTCAAGACGCCGGTGCTGCCGTTGTCGGTGATGCCGGCCGGTGGTGAAGGTGAATGGCGAGTGGAAGGCGAGGGTCGGGAACTGGCGGCGGGCTTCTATAACCCTGCCGGCGAACTGACCGGTTTTGCCCTGCTGGGCAGCACACAACAGGGGCAGCGCAGCCAGTGGCTGGAGCGCCTGACATCAAACCGCCAGGCGGCCTGAGGAGCAGAAGATGATCAACTTACCCAAAGATGACCACAGCTGTGGTTGGTATCAGGCTCTGCCACCGGCCGGGCCGGTGACGCGGCTCAAGGGTGTACAGAAGGCCGACTATGCGGTGCTGGGCGCCGGCTTTGCCGGCCTGGCGGCGGCCCGCAGGCTGGCCGAGCATCATCCCCAGGCGCGTATCGTGCTGGTGGATGCCCAGCGCGTGGCCGAAGGCGCCTCGGGCCGTAACTCCGGCTTCGTGATCGACCTGCCGCACAAGTTTGCGCTGGAGCACCCGGATCCGGCCCACAAGCAGAAATTGCTGGGGCTGAACCGCTCCGCCATCGCCCAGCTGGACGGCCTGGTGCAGCGCCACGGCATCGACTGCCAGTGGTCTGCGGCCGGCAAGTATCAGGGCGCGGTGGGTGAGCGAGGCGAGGCCTTTCTCGATCACTTCGAACATCTGATGAAAGACCTGGGCGAGCCTTACCGTAAGGTGGATCACGGCGAGCTGAGTGCGGTGCTGGGTACCTCTTATTACCGGCGCGCCATCTTTACTCCCGGTGGTTATCTGATGCAGCCTGCGGCCCTGGTGCGCGGCATGGCAGACCATCTGCCGGACAATGTCGAGTTGCTGGAGCAATCGCCGATCCGCTCCCTGCAGCGAGAGGGGGGCAACTGGCGCCTGATGGGCGACGAAGGCGAGATTCGGGCACCGAAACTGCTGCTGGGCACCAGCATCTTCACCCGCGAGTTCGGTTATCTCAAAAACCGGTTGTTGCCGGTGATGACCTTTGCCAGCTGGACCCGGCCGCTGACCGACGCCGAGCTGGCTCGCTACGGCGGTGAGCTGAACTGGGGTCTGACCCCGGCCGATCATGCGGGTACCACGCTGCGCATGACCGCCGACCGCCGTATTCTGATCCGCAACAGCTACAAGCATGTTCCCCAGTATGGCGGCAGCATCGATGATGGCATGCGCCGGCGCATTCAGGCGGATCATCGACAGGCGTTTCTGTCCCGTTATCCGGATCTGGCCGAGGTACCCTTCACCCATACCTGGGGCGGGGTCTATGCCATCTCCCGTAATTTCACCAATTTCTTCGGGCAACTGGAAGACGGCGTCTACGCCAGTGCCTGTGACAACGGCGTGGGGGCAGCCTGGGGCACCATTTCCGGCACCCTGCTGGCCGATCTGGCGGTGGGCGCGGAATCCACCCAGCTGAGTGACATTCAGCAGGTCACCGGCATGCCCAGCCTGAACCCGCCCGAACCTTTCCTGGGGCTGGGGGTGCGAAGCCGTATTGCCCTGGCCAAATGGCAAAGTCGGAGCGAACTATGAGTGAAGTAAGAGTCATCGACAGCAAGGAGCTGGATTTCAGCTTTCGCGGCGGCCCGCCGGGCGCCGCCTATGTGGCCCGGGCGCTGAGTCCGGAAGTCTCCCCGAACATAGGGGTGGGTTTTGCCCGCTGGGAAGGGGCCGAAGTGGCCTGGACCGTGCTGTACGACGAGGTGGTATTCGTGATCGAAGGCTGTTTCGAACTGACCGCCAACGGCAAGAAACACGAGGTACGTCCCGGCCAGATGCTGTGGATCCCCGAGGGCACCGAGCTGGTGTATGGCGGCCACGCCCTGTTCGGTTATGTGGTTCATCCGGGCAACTGGAAGGAGTTGCACGGACTGGCCTGATAGAAGTTCGTCTCAAAGCACTACTTTTCCGGCCCTCTTGGGCCGGTTTTTTTGTCATACCCATCACATTAAATATGCGATCTTTTGGACTGCGATATCCATCCCGGACAAAGGGCCTGTTTCTCCGACTCGCTTCGGTCGAATGACTCACGATTCCAGCCTGCTGCCAATATTCACTGGATGTATGGTCAGACGGACACCGCTCGTCGCGGCGAGACAAGCTCGCCCCTTCTGTGCTTAACACATGACTTCCGACCGAATATCTGATCGGATATTTTATGTAGTTGGTATCAGGCCGTGTTTTAGAGCCCGATGGGCGACTGGCCTTGATTTATGCTGTGCAAGGCCGGATCTGAGCGGATTGCTAGAAGTTGTAAAATTTCATGATCCAGAAGGTGATCA
The DNA here is from genome assembly GCF_046521305.1 of Oceanisphaera submarina. Lineage (NCBI taxonomy): Bacteria > Pseudomonadati > Pseudomonadota > Gammaproteobacteria > Aeromonadales > Aeromonadaceae > Oceanisphaera > Oceanisphaera submarina. Next base: position 166,746 of record NZ_JBKGFN010000004.1, read on the forward strand.
TCCCCAGGCACAAGGGCCAGAATACGCCCCTGAAATACCAGGCCAGTATGGCCGTGACCAGGGCCGCCGTTATCTGTGTGAGGTTCACCGAATCCAGCGTGGTTTTATCCTGGAAGATGATGGCGGGGATGGACAGGGCGGCCAGCACGGCGGGGGCCAGCAACTGCAATGTGCTCTGGTGCTTGCCAATATTGAAGCTTCCCCTGCCATGAAGATGCACGAACGACAGCCGTATGGCGAAGGTGCCGATGCCGACGGCGATGAATATCAACCAGAGTGTCAGATTATCCATTGTTGTCCCCTTGTGCCTTCAGGCTGCTTCTGGTGATGAAAGAGCTGGCAACCAGGCCGATGCTGGTACCGCCGATAATCGCCGCAATAAAGCCCAGGTTATAGGGAAGCTGGATCAGGCTGGTCGCCACCAGGGCCGAAAACACCGCCGTGATCAGCGATGCCCGGTTGCGGATACTCGATACCAGCATGGCCACGAACGCCAGGGGAATGGCGAACTCCAGTGACCACTCGGCCGGTATCTGTTCGCCAACCAGCAGGCCCAGGATGACAGAGCCCACCCAGCTTACCGCCAGTGCGACTGCCGTACCGGCGTAATAATAAAGCTTCTCCCTGTCACTCTGATCGGGCGTAAAGCGAGTCGAACACAAGCCATAGGCCTGATCGCTGATCAGGTAGGCCAGCGGCCATTTGTGGCGGGTCTTGAGTGAATGCAGCAGCGGGGCGAAGGTGGCGCTGTAGATAAGGAAACGAATATTCACCATCAGCGCGGTGAAGATAATGACCGCCGGCAATGCCTGCTCCTGAATCAACTGATAGGCCGCCAGCTGTGCCGAACCGGCAAAAAACAGCAATGTCATGCCAATGGTCATCTCGGAGCTGAATCCCAGGCTGGTGCCATTGGCCCCGGCAATGAGCCCGAAAGGCAATACCCCCGGTATCATCGGCAGCAAATCTCTGACCCCTTCAAAAAAATCACGTCTGCCGCTTGATGACATTTCTTGTTGTCCTTGTCTGTGCAGGTTAATACCAGGTCGAGTAGTTTACCGAAATGTGCGGCCGGTTCCAGACTATCGACCGTCGCCAGCCTGCTGACGAGCTGCTCCATGACAGCTTGTTCACCGGAGTGAGAGAGTGAAGTATGCAGGAGCCGAGTACATGGCCCTTGCTCGCGGTTCTGTGGGTAGGCAGGGAGTCATCCCTGCCTACCCGATATGCCGGGAACGGCTCCCCGGCAGCGGATCAGGCTTCGGGAATGGCGGCAATCACCGATATTTCCACCAGTAGCTCGGGGCTGGCCATGGCGGCTTCCACACAGGCGCGGGCCGGGGCATGGCCGGCGGGCACCCAGGCGTCCCATACCTGATTCATTTCGGCGAACAGGCTCATGTCTTTCACATAGATGGTGGCGCTCAGCAGGTGCTGGTTGCTGCTGCCGGCCTCGGTCAGCAGGGCGTCGACCTTGGCCAGCATGGTGCGGGTCTGTTCGGCGATGCCCTGGCTGCGGTCTTCGGCCACCTGGCCGCACAGGTAGACGGTGTTGTTGTGAATGACGGTGCGGCTCATGCGCTCGCCGGTATGATGGCGTACTAGGGTCATGTTGTCTCCTGACAAGGTGAGACCGCCGAGTCCGAGTCCGGGCCCGGCGGTCGGTGTTACGATTGGTTTTGGTCGGTTTCGCCCAGGCTGGCCAGTTCTTTCAGGGTCAGCGGCTTGATCGGCGAGCGGATGCGGTAATAGCCTACCTCGGCCGGCGTGGTCTGCCGGGTGTCGGCGATAAGTTGCGCCACCGTCAGGCCGCACATACGGCCCTGGCAGGGACCCATGCCGACCCGGCTGAAGGCCTTGGTCTGATTGGGACCGGTACAGCCCTGTCGTGCAAAACGGCGAATATCACCGGCGGTGACTTCTTCGCAGCGGCACACCAGCGTCTCGTCGGCCGGGGTGAGAAACTCTCCGGCAGGCTGGTAGAGCACGTCGAGAAAGGGGCGGATCGCCAGTACCGGGGCCAGGGCCCGGCGCACCGGTGTGGCCAGCCGATCCCGAGAGATCGGATTCTGTCTGCCCAACTGGTGGGCAATTTGCCAGGCGGCCAGGCGGCCGGCCTGTTCGGCGGCCACGGCACCGCCGATACCGGCGCCGTCACCGGCGATGAAGATACCCGGAACATCGGTCTCGCCCCAGGGATCGGTGTGCGGGCGCCAGCACAACTGTTGCTCGTCCCACCGGTGGTCGATGCCGATGGCCCGGCTCAGCTGCACATTGGGCACCACGCCCTGGTGCACCAGCAGGCTGGTGGCATCCAGGGTCTGCTCTTTGCCCTTGTGGGTGAAGCGCACCCGGGCCAGCTTGCCGTGGTCACCGGCTTCGGCCTTCAGCCCGCTTACCCGGCTCAGGCAGGGTACGCCCGAGCCTTTGAGTCGGGCCATGTAGTCGAGTCCCTTGAGCAGCATTTTCCAGCCGCGCAGGGCGCCGCCGAAATGACGGGCGGCCCTGAAATAGTTCTTTCTGGGTGTGGTGTCTAGCACGGCGGCGATGTCGACCCCGGCTCTGTGCAGCTGCAATGCTATCAACAGCAACAGAGGGCCGCTGCCGGCCAGCACCAGGGGGGCCGGGGGCGTCAGACCGCTGGTCTTGAGCATGATCTGGGCGGCGCCGCAGCTCATCACCCCGGGCAGTTGCCAGCCGGGAAAGGGCACCGGACGCTCCTGGGCGCCGGTGGCCAGCAGGATTCTGCCCGCCCGCAGGGTACGGGCCTGGCCCCGGGCCGACAGCCGGACTTCCCGCTCGTGAGTGATTTCCCAGACGGTGGCGGAAGAAATGTAGTCCACCCCGGCCTGGTGGAAGGGGGTCAGCAGCCGGCGGCCATGGTAATAGTCCTGGCCCAGTATGCGTTCATCCAGCGGCGCGGGCGCCGAGATGGCGCGGTATATCTGGCCACCGGGAGCGGCCTGTTCGTCCAGCACGGCAACGGTCAGGCCCTGTGCGGCGGCGGCAGTGGCCGCGGCCATGCCTGCCGGACCGGCGCCGACGATCACCAGATCATACTGCTTCATGGAAATCTCCTTCTGTCAGCTCACGGGCCCCGGACTGGCGGTGTATCTTCATGCCGTCGGTCACCTGCACCATGCAGCCCTGCACATTGGCCAGGCCATCGACTTCCACCAGGCATTCGAAACAGACCCCCATCATGCAATAGGGCGCGCGGGGGCTGGCGGACACCGGTGTGGTGCGCGACGGCACGGCACCGGCGGCCAGCAGGGCGGCGGCCACCGAGTCGCCCTCGCGGGCGGTGAAGGGCCGGCCGTCGATTTCCAGGGTGACTGACCCGGCGGGGGCGGTGGCCAGGCGGTTAAAGGGGGAATCGGTCTGCACTGAACGCCTCCAGGGAAATGTCTGTGTCTTTGCCCAGCAGCCAGTCGACCAGGGGGCCGGCATGTACGGCACCCAGAGTCACGCCGCTGTGGCAGGTCACCACATAGGCGCCGGGATATTGGCCCGACTGCTGATAGATGGGATAACCGTCCGGGGTCATCACCCGCAGGGCGCCCCAGGCTCGGATCAGTCGCACCTTTTCCAGCACCGGATACATGCGGATGGCGCGGGCGGCAATCTTGCCGATTTCCTCGGCGGTGGTGCCGGTATCCAGGCCCACGTCTTCCTTGGAATCTCCCAACTGCACCGTGCCTTCGCCGGTCTGGCGCACATGGCCGGTGGGATAACCGATAAAGGGCTTGAGCCGCTCGGTGATCAGCACCTGGCCGCGATTGGGCTCCACCGGCGCATGCAGGCCCAGTTGCGGCGCCAACGTCTTGTTGCCGAGGCCGGCGGCCAGTATCACCTTGTCGGCCTGCAGGCGGTGGCCATCCAGTATGATGTCGAAGCCGCCGGTCTGCCGGGGCCGGATATGCTGTACCGGCTGGCCGTTTATCAAGCATCCGCCGTGCAGTTCAAAGGCCTGGTGCAGGGCCCTGAACAGCAGCAGGGGGTTGAGGTGACCGTCCATCGGAGACCAGGTGGCACCGGCGATATCGGGCCCCAGTGCCGGTTCCTTTTCCCGGGCCTGTTCGGCGTTCAGCACCTCGAAGGGATAGTCGCCGTCGGCTTCCTGTTGCATCCTGGCCAGCATCTCGGCCCGCAGTTGCAGGCTCGGTTGATCCAGGCAGACATAGAGGCCGCCGTCTTGCCGCAGCTCGATATCGATGCCGGTATCCCGCTGCAGGCTGGCGGCCAGTGCAGGCCAGAGTTGGGCCGACAGTCGGGAAAGCCGGGCGTAAGCGGGGCAGGTGTCACCCTTGCCCTGCACCCAGACCAGGCCGAAGTTGCCGCGGGAGGCCCGCAGCGCCTGATCGCCTTCGTCGAAGACGGTGACCCTTTTGCCCTGGCGCAGCAGGCCATAGGCCAGGGACATGCCCACCAGACCGCCACCGATAATGGCCACATCGGTCTCGTTGCGGCTGGCATGGTTGCGAACCGACATCCTGTTCTCCTTTGGAAAAATGAGAGCCGGGCCCGGCCGGGCCCGGATTGTGTTACTTGAACTGGGTCAGCACCTGCTCGGCCCAGTCATTGCCGATATCTTTCATGATCTCGGGCCAGATCTGTTCACGGGCAACATCGGCATAGGCATCGATGTTGGCATCGCTCACCTCAACGATGGTGGCGCCGGCATCGGCCAGGCGCTGCTCATAGGAAGCCTGATCGGCCTGGGCCGACTCCCAACGACGCTGTTCGAAGGCCTGGGCGGCCTGATCCAGGGCGGCGCGTTCTTCGTCATCCAGATCCGCATAACGCTCGGCGTTGATCTGCAGGAACCACACCTCGAAGTGGGTGTTGAGCGGCACATAGGACTTGGTGACGTCGCGGAACGAGGCGTAGTAGCCCTCGGCACCCGAGCCCATGACGCCGTCCACCACCCCGGTCTGCACCGCGGTAAAGGCCTCGGAGAAGGGCAGGGGCGAGCCGATGAAACCGGTGTTGTCGGCCAGTAGCTGGAACGACTTCATCGGCGGCACCCGCAGTTTGACGCCCTTGTCATGGTTCGGATCCTGGACCTGGTCCACGTCCCGGTTGAGGGCAATGCCGCCGAAGTACACCGGCCAGGCGGCCAGCACCTTGATGTCCTGCGCCTGATACAGCTCGTCTATGGTGTTGCGCAGCGGTGAACCGGGGGTATAGGCCTCACGGGCATCGGTCCAGTTCTTCACCATATAGGGCATGTAGATAACCTGAAAGCGCTTGTCGGCGCCGGCAGAAGGCGGCTGTACCGCCATGTCGATGGCGCCCAGGCTGACTCGCTCCTGTACCACCGTATAGTCGCCGAGGGCGTTGGCCGGGTAGACCTTGAGCTTGAGGTCGCCGTCGGTGGCGGCCTTCAGCTCGTCGGACAACTGGTGCACGTCCTGGTCGATGGCGGTGCCCTGGGGCCGCACATGGGAAATCTTGAGGGTAGTGGCCTCGGCGGCGGTGCCGGCCAGGGTCAGCGAGAGCAGCAGACTCTTGGCCAGGGTGCTGTATTCAATCCGTTTTTTCATTGTGTTCTCCTTGAGGATCAGTAGCCAAACAGGGCTGGAATATATTCGGACAGATCGGGCCATACCGAGACCAGCACCACTACCGGCAGGTAGCCGAACAGCAGCAGTATCATGGCCGGCTTGATCAACTGGGTGAAGGGCACCTTGCCGATGCGCGCGCCCATGTAGAGGATGCTGGCATAGGGCGGAGTTACGCCACCCATGGCGGTGTTGACGCCCATGATGGCGGCAAACTGGATGGGGGTGACACCCAGGGCAGACATCAGCGGCAACAACAGAGGCGCCGTCAGTATGATGGCGGTGACGTCGTTGACCACCATGCCGATCAGGAATAGAAAGAGGTTGATCATGATCAGCAGCAGCACCTTGTCGGTGGTGATGTCGAAGATGGCATCCACCAGCGCCTGGGGAATGTCTTCCATCACGTAGATCTGGCTCAGCATCAGGCTGAACAGCACCATGATCAGGATGGCACCGACCGCGGTGGCAGACTCCTTGCCGGACTCGATAAAGCTGCGCCAGGTCAGGCCCTTGTAGATCATGAAGCCAACGGGAATGGCATAGATAACGGCGATGGCCGCGGCCTCGGTCGGAGTCATGATACCGCCGTAGATGCCGCCCAGTATGATCACCGGCATCAGCAGCGCCGGCAGGGCGTGTACTGTGCGGGCGGCGCCTTCGCGGATGGCCTCGTTGAAGGGCTTGGGATCGTCCAGCACCAGCGGGAACTTGCGCGCCATCACCAGGTTGACCAGGGCGAAGTTGAACATGATCAGCAGGCCCGGCCCCAGGGTGGCGAGGAAGCTGGCCAGAATAGAGGTTTCGGTGACCCAGCCGTAGACGATCATGGTAACGCTGGGCGGGATCAGCAGACCCAGAATGGAGGAGTTGGCGATCAGCGCGGTGGCGTAGGCGCGGGGATAGCCCTGACGCTCCATCTCCGGGATCAGCAGCGGGCCTATGGCGGCGATGCCGGTGAGGCCGCTGCCGGATATGGCACCTATGATGGCGCAACTGACCGACGCCACCACACCCAGACCACCGCGAATGCGGCCGACGAAGAGGTTGACGAACTTGAGCAGACTGCCGGCGATACCGCTGACACTCATCAGAGTGCCGGCAAACACGAATAGGGGCACCGCCAGCAGCACAGGGGTGGCCAGCTGGTTAAAGCCCCACAGCATGGTGCCCTTCATGGTGGCGCCTCCCGCCAGGCTCATCACCATCAGGCCGGCGCCGAAGCAGTAGGGTAACGGCACGCCTATGGTGAGCAGGATCACCAGTACGGCAAAGGCCAGAATCGCAATTTCAACCATGGAACTTCTCTCCTTTCTGTTCTTCCGTGAGCAGCTTGAACTCGGTCACCTCGGACGGCTCGGGAATGGTGTCGACCCGGTGGGCCTCGCCGCCGGCCAGCAGGATGCGCAGATGTTTCAGCAGGTGCCAGCCTACATACAGCGTCATCACCACCAGCCCCAGAAACAGGGCGGCTTCATAGATAATGGTGGGAATGTAAAGCGTCGGGCTTTCTTTCCAGACCCGCTTGGCATACTTGAAGTAGTCCCAGGCCCACCAGGTCAGCCAGCCGGAGATGGCCAGGCTGATGGTTTCGGAGATCACCGCCAGCCAGTGCCGGGCCCTGTCGGTCTTGAGGAACACCTCCAGTACATTGGCACGGATCTGGGTGTCTTCCCGGGAGGCATTGACCGCCCCCAGTATGTAAAGCCAGATGGTGGGGATCAGCGCCATTTCCTCCAGCCCCATCAGTGGTGTTTCAAACACATAACGCGAGACCACCTGCACGGCCTGAAATCCGGCCACCGTGGTGATCAGCAGGGTCAGTGTGTACTTGAATACCGTTTCCATATCCTTGTCCTTGTTCGGTTCACCTGCAGCAATCGGTGTTTTCACTTTTTCTGCCTGTTGTTCATTTTGCATTCACAAAGTGATAACAACAAATCGTTTTGAGTGGCCTTTGTATAACGTAATGTTATCTTGTAGATATGGCAGCATTCAGAGAGCGAGACCATGGCCAAGTTAAGTTATCGACAGGTGGAAGCCTTCAGGGCGGTGATGATCGCCGGCACCACCACGGGAGCGGCGGAACTGCTCTACATTTCGCAGCCGGCAGTAAGCCGCTTGCTCAACGACTTCGAGGTGGCGGTAAAGATCAAACTGTTCGAGCGCCATCACAAGCGGCTGGCGCCCACCCCCGAAGCCCTGTTGCTGTTCGAGGAGGTCGAGCGTTCTTTCGTCGGTATCGATCGGCTGGCGAACATGGCGGAAGAGCTGCGTGACTTTCAGCGTGGCAGCCTCAAGGTGGCGGCCATGCCGGCCATCGCGCTGGGCTTTCTGCCCCGGGTGATGCAGAAATTCGGTCAGCATCATCAGGGAGTGAACCTGACGCTGCAGGTGCGCAGTTCCCAGCAGGTGGCCGACTGGATTGCGACCCAGCATTTCGATGTCGGTATCGGCGCCATCAATGTGGCCGATCCGGCGCTGGCGGTGGAGATACTGGGTGAGGCGGCCCTGGTCTGTGCCCTGCCGGCGAGCCATCCACTGGCAGAAAAGGAGGTAATAGTGCCGGAGGATTTGCGGGATCAGCCCTTTATTTCACTGGGGCCGGAGCAGAGCGTACGCTACAAGGTGGATGAAGCATTTGAAGAGGCCCGGGTCAGCCGGCAACTGGTGTTCGATACCCAGTTGTCGCACGTGGCCTGTTCCTTTGTTGATGCAGGCTCAGGGGTGGCGTTGGTCGATCCGATCACCGCCCTGCATTTTTCGTCTGCCAACCTGGTATTTCGTCCCTTCGAGCCCTGGGTGTCGTTTTCGTACCATTTGCTGTATCCGGCCCACCGGGCGCGCTCCCGGGCCACCGAAGAATTCAGCCAGCTGCTGCAGCAGGAGCTGGCATTGCTGGTGAAGCGCTCCGATGGGCTGTTGCGGCTCAAGGAGCGGGCCCGCACCGCTTAATCGTCCGATGTTCGGGTATCAGAGGATTCTCGCCGCCTGCTGCTTGCGGATCAGCACCGGAATCGACTTGGAGGTCGGCGTGTCGCTGCCGTCGCCGACACTGTGCAGCGGCACCAGGGGGTTGGTTTCCGGGTAGTAGGCCGCCACGTCGCCGGGCGGAATATCGTAGGCCACCACCTTGAAACCGCCGACCCTGCGCTCGGTGTCGTCCTGCCAGACGCTGATCAGTTCGACCCAGTCCCCTTCTTTCAGCCCCCGGCGCTTCATCTCGTCCGGGTGCATGAAAATCACCATGCGCTGACCGTATACGCCCCGGTAGCGATCATCCATGCCATAGATGGTGGTGTTGTACTGATCGTGGGAACGCAGGGTCTGCAGGGTAGAAAGCATGCCCTGGGCCCTGGCGGTAATGGCCTCCGGGATCAGGCTGGCAGGCAGGGCGTCGGCTCCAAAGTTGGCCTTGCCGTTACTGGTTTGCCATTGATAGCGGGCGGCGCTGTTGCCCAGATAAAAACCGCCGGGCTGTTGCAGCCGTTCGTTGACCTGCTCGAAGCCGGGAATGGTGGCGGCGATATGGTCGCGAATGCGGTCGTAGTTATCGGCCAGTGCCTGCCAGTCTAGTGGTTGCGAGTCCAGGGTGGCCCGGGCGATACCGGCGATGATGGCGGTTTCCGAGCGCTGGTGCGGACTCCTGGGGGTGGCCACGCCTTCGGAGGCATGCACCATGCTGAAGGAGTCTTCCACCGTGATGAACTGGGAGCCGCTGGCCTGTATATCTTGTTCGGTGCGGCCCAGGCAGGGCAGGATCAGCGCCTCTTTACCGGCCATGACATGGCTGCGGTTGAGCTTGGTGCTGATCTGCACCGTCAGCGCGCAGTTGGCAAGGGCCCGGGCGGTGACGTGGGTGTCGGGTGCCGCGGCGGCGATATTGCCGCCCAGCGCAATAAACACCTTGGCTTCGCCGTCCAGCATGGCCTGAATGGCAGCCACCGCATTGTGGCCCGCATTGCGGGGCATGGGATGCTTGAAGTGTTGTTCCAGTCGGTCGAGAAAGGCGGCATCGGGCTGTTCATTGATACCGACGGTTCTGTTGCCCTGCACGTTGCTGTGGCCCCGCACCGGGCACAGGCCGGCCCCCGGCTTGCCGAGCTGGCCGCGCAGCAGTTGCAGATTGGTGAGCTCCCGAATCGTGGCCACCGAATGCCTGTGCTGGGTAATGCCCATGGCCCAGGTGACGATGACGCGCCCGGCACCGGCATGCACCTCGGCCGCCTGGGTGATTTGCTCCCGGCTCAGACCCGACTGCCCGGTGATCTGTTCCCAGGATGTGGCGGCCACTGCTGCGATATAGGTGTCCAGCCCCGAGGTATGCCGTGCGATGAAGTCCCGGTCGAGCAGGCCGGCTTCGCCCCGGGCCAGAGCCTCGGCGTCCCATTCCAGCAGGCATTTGGCCATGCCGCGTATCGCCGCCATGTCGCCGCCCAGTCGCGGGCAGAAATAGTGGCTGGAAATACGCGAGTCTTTCGGCGTCAGCATCTCTATGGGGCTTTGCGGATCGGCAAAACGTTCCAGGCCCCGTTCCTTCAGGTTGTTGAAGGTGACGATGGCGGTGCCGTTACGGGCGGCGTTGCGCAGGCTGTGCAGCATACGCGGGTGGTTGGTGCCCGGGTTCTGACCGAACACGAAGATGGCATCGGCTTCGTCGAAGTCTTTCAGGGTAACGGTGCCCTTGCCTACGCCGATGGCCTGGGTCAGGGCCACGCCGCTGGCCTCGTGGCAGAGGTTGGAGCAGTCGGGAAAGTTGTTGGTACCAAAGGATCGGCCGAACAGCTGATAAAGATAGGCGGCCTCGTTGCTGGCCCGGCCCGAGGTATAGAGCTCCAGCTGATCCGGGTGTTCCAGTGCCTGCAAGTGGCGGGCGACCAGGGCGAAGGCGTCGTCCCAGGAGATGGGTTCGTAGCAGTCGCTGGCTCTGTTCAGGTACATGGGCTGCTCGATGCGGCCCTGATATTCGAGAAAATAGTCGCTCTGGCGCCGCAGCCGGCTGATCGGGTGTTGCCGGAAAAAGCCGGGAGTCACCTGTTTGGCCGTGGCTTCCCAGCTGATGGCCTTGGCGCCATTCTCGCAGAAAGAAAAGTGCTTGCCCTGTTCGTCGCCCCAGGCACAGCCGGGGCAGTCGAAGCCCTTGACCTGATTGGCCCTGAGCAGGTTGCGGATATTGGCTGCCGGTTTTTTGCTGCCGAACACGAAGCGGGTGGTGGAGGCCAGGGCGCCCCAGCCACCGGCCGGGCCCTGATAAGCCTTGATTTTCTTAGTTTTCATGGTGATGTCTGGTTTCTTGGTCGTGTGCTGTGATTGACGTGGAGTAAAGCCGCGGGCTCTGCTTGCGTGGCAGATGCAGCAGGTTGAGACCGGCCTCTTGGGCCTGACGTACCGCCAGACCGGTGGGGGCCCCCAGGGTCACCAGGGTGGGCTGGCCGGCCCGGCTCATTTTCTGAACCAGCTCAATGCTGCAGCGGCTGGTCATCAACACCATGCCGGGGGCGCCGGGATGCTTCTGGTGCAACAGGGTGCCGATCAGCTTGTCCAGGGCGTTGTGCCGGCCCACGTCTTCACAGGCGTGCAAAATCCGACCGTCGAGATCGGCGAAGAAGGCCGCATGCAGGGCGCCGCATTCCCGGCCCAGTGGCTGCCAGTCCGGCAACTGCCGATGCAGTTTTTCCAGTGCGGTGACTGATGGCAACGGGGCCGCCGGCAGGCGCGGCAGCCCGGGCAGGGCCTGAGCCAGCGATTCGATGCCGCACAGGCCGCAGCCGGTGCGCCCGGCCAGGCTGCGTTTGTGTTCTTTCCAGCGATAATGGGCGCCATTGCCCAGGGTCACCTGGGCTTCGAGGGCGTCGGCTTGCCGATGGAATTCCAGATCGTGGATTTCTCGCGGGTGCCTGATGATGCCTTCGCTGACCAGAAAGCCGGTGATGAACTCGTCAAGCTGACAGGGGCTGACCATCATGACTGCATGGCTGACACCGTTGAGCAGTATGGCCAGCGGCACCTCGTTGGCCAGGGCATGGCTGTCCCCGGCGGTGGTGGCCACATAATGATAACCGGGTAATGTTTCGGGCTGACGGTGAGACATCACAACACTCGCGAAGGCAGTTGAATCGTGATCCTCAGTGTAAACAGTCGTCGGGCCGCAATCTAATCGAAAGACTCGATATGATGAAAGATGTAATCTATCAAAATGGGCTCCATTCATATCGTTTAGTGATTGAAGGACGAAAATATCATGGACATCAAGCAACTGAATTATCTCTGTGCCCTTGAGCGGGAGCGACACTTCGGCCGGGCGGCGCAGGCCTGCTGTATTACCCAGCCGACGCTGTCGATGCGTATCAGGCAACTGGAGGATGAACTGGGCATTGCCCTGGTACGCAGGGGCAAGCAGTTCGAGGGCTTTACCCCGGAAGGCGAGCGGGTACTGGCGAGGGCCCGCAACCTGCTGAGCCAGTACGACAACCTCAAGCTGGAGGTGGAGGCGATGAAGGGCAGTCTCACCGGCACGGTGCGGCTGGGGCTGGTGCCGTTAAGCTGCATGGATCTCAGCCCTATACTGGCGCTGTTGCGCCGGCGTTATCCGGGCCTGAGCTTCGAGGTCAACGACATGACCGCGGATGCCATACTGCAGGGCCTGGAAAACAACAGCCTGGATATCGGTGGCGGCTTTTTCGAGTCCGAGGTGCTGGCGCGGTTGAACAGCCTGGCCCTGCCGGAGCAGGGGGTCATGGTGGCTTTTGGGCCTGCCTGGCGCGAGCGGATACCATTGAAGCCGACGCCGGCCGATTTGGCACAGCTGCCCCTGTGCCTGCCGAAAACCGGCATGTATTTTCGCCATTATCTGGAAAGAGTATTCGATCTGCAGGGAGTCACGCTGCAGCCGATGCTGGCGTCCAATTCGGTGTATCGGCTGATGCGGGCGGTGCATTCCGACCTGGGGTGTGCGCTGATCCCGGCCGGCAGTGCCTTGTTTACCGAGTTGCCGGGGGTCGAGAGTCGGCCTCTGACCTTGCCGGTCATGAACCGGCTTGGTGCCCTGGTGATGCGCAGCGATGAGCATGCCAGCCTGCTGGCCAGGGGTTTCTTTGATGTGGCCAGGGAGCTCTGGCAGCCATAAGTTACGGCGCACAGGGTATGCGATGATGTTCTATGATTGAGGACTGAGCTGGCTGTTTTCATACACCTATGGTGATTGAGCAGCCTGAACTATGTTGGCGGTGGGGGTATGGTGGGCCAGGACGGCCTGCTCCCCGATAAGGCGGTAACCAGGATGAGCATGGATATGCGACTAAATCAGGAGCAGGACGAGCTGCCGGGCAGGGAGCTCGATGTTGTTACCGAAGATGCGCCGGACTGGCACCTGCTTTGTGCGCAGGCGGCCAGCGAGGCGGGCGCGGAGCAGGCCTGCTTTGTTTTTTTTCAGGATGATCCGCAGGCCCCGGCTCAGATGGTGGGCCGCCGCTTCCGGTCCGCGTGGCAGGACAAACACTGCCTGACCGTCTGGCAACAACAACGATTTTATTGCGCCCTGACCGGCGGCGATATCGGCTTCGATACCAACACTTACTGTCATTATCTGGCGGTGCCTGTGTCGCGCGGGCAGCTTCGCGGGCTGCTGTTGCTGGAATACCTCGAAACACCGCCTGTTCTGGTGCCGTCCCGGCGCCGGGGCCTCGATATTCTGGCCACACATGGTGCCCTGTTGTGGCGCGAGCGGGAGCGGAATGCCCATCAACGTAGGCGGGAGAGCTCCTCCCGGCGTTTGCTGAGGCGGCTCAAGGGACTGTTCAGTCAGGTTCCCATTCTGATCAACGGTTTCAATTCCCAGGGGCGCTGCATCCTGTGGAATGACGAATGTGAGCGGGTATTTGGCTGGAGCTTCGACGAGTTGCGACAGCATCCGGCACCCATCAGCCTCTTCTATCCCGATCCGGAAGAGCTGCGTCGGGTGATGGAGACTTTCGGTACCCATCACAGTTCGGAATTTCGGGAGTGGCGTCCCTTTGATCGGAAAGGCCGCCGTCTGACTACCCAATGGGCCAACATCATGCTGCCCAACGGCGATATGCTTTGCGTAGGACACGACATCAGTGAGCAGAAGGATATCGAAAACCAGTTGCGGTTGGCGGCCAGTGTATTCGAGTTCAGCTACGACGGCATCATGCTGACCGATGCCGGCAACCATGTTACCCATGTTAATCCGGCCTTTACCCGCATTACCGGTTACCTGTCCGAGGAGGTGGTGGGACGTTCTCCGGACCTGCTGCGGACCGAGGGCGATGAAGACGGCTTTGTCGACGAGCTGCGTCGACACCTGAAAACCCGGGACTACTGGCAGGGTGAGTGCCACTGCCGGCGCAAGAATGGAGAGGCTTATTCGTTGTTGCTGGCGGTTTCCGTTGTCCGAGATGATGAGGGGCAGGTGCTGCATCACGCGGCTATTTTCTCCGACATCACCTATTTGAAAGAACACGAAGCCGAGCTCAAACGGCAGGCCTGCCACGATGTGCTGACCCGGATACCAAACCGGCTGTTGTTCGGCGAACTGCTGGATCGGGCCATTTCCTCGGCCCGGCGGAGCGAAGGCCGGCTGGCGGTCTGTTATCTGGATCTGGACGGATTCAAGCAGATCAATGACAGCCGGGGGCACGCGGCCGGTGATCGCTTGTTGATCGAAATAAGCACGCGACTGGGCCTGATTACCCGCAGCTGTGATGCGCTGGCCCGACTGGGAGGGGACGAGTTCGCCCTGCTGTTTACCGGGCTGCACAATGATCTGGAATGCGATGAAATTCTGGACCGGGTGCTGGCCGTGATTAATGAACCTCTGGAGTTGGATGGCGAGCGGGTCCGGGTATCGGCCAGCATAGGCGTGGCTCTGTATCCTCAGGATGCAGATGACGCCGAGTTACTGTTGCGCCACGCGGATCAGGCCATGTATCAGGCCAAGAAGCAGGGCAAGAATGCCTATGTGTTCTTCGATGCCGAATTGCATCTGCATGAGCATCAGCGACAGCAGCAACTGACACAATTGATCCATGCCTTCCGGGAAGGTGAATTTCTGCTGTACTACCAGCCCAAGATCGACCTGACGAACAGGAGGATGATAGGGCTGGAAGCCTTGTTGCGTTGGCAACATCCCCAGCGGGGCATAGTGGCGCCGGCGGAATTTTTGTCGATTATCATCGGCAGCGCCATGGAGTTCGATCTGGGACGTTGGGTGATAGAGCAGGTACTGAAACAGATGACGTACTGGTGTCGGCAGGGGATGGAATACCGGATCAGTTTCAACGTCAGTTCCGGCCAGTTGATGCATCCGGACTTTATCGATGAGCTGACTCGATTGCTGGCCTTGTATCCGATGGTGTCGCCTTCACTGCTGGAGCTGGAGTTTCAGGAAGGTGCCGTGCTGGCCGATCTTCATGGCGCGGTTGCCGTACTGGAGCGGTGTCGGTTGTTGGGATTGAGCATCTCGTTCGACGACTTCGGCACCGGCTATTCTTCGTTGTCCCACCTCAATCGGCTGCCGGTCGATATCATCAAGATTGATCGCCGTTTCATCTGTGACCTCTTGTCGAATGCCCATGATGTCAGCATGGTGGAAAGTGTGGTGCAACTGGCCGCAGCGCTGAGGATGGCGGTGATTGCGGAGGGCATGGAACAGTCTGCGCAAGGCGATCGGCTGCAGCAGCTCGGCTGCCACTATGTGCAGGGTTATGGTATCTCCCGCCCCATGCCGGCGGAACAGGTCGAGTCCTGGTTGCAGGCATGGAACGACAGGCTTCCGCCGCCTTGATGCCGATCCCATTCAACATCCGATATCTATTGATGGCTATGGTTCCTGAGGCAACACAACGGACTCCCACGACACGCCATGGTGCGTTTGCGGCAGGCTGAAATCGTGAGTGTCATTCGACTGAAGCGGGTCGGTGAAGGGGCCCCTTGTCCGGAGTTGATATGGCCGTCAAACAGAGCAATGGTTGAATGCAGTGAGTATAAAAAAATCCCCCGGCCAAGGCCGGAGGATTTGTTGGTAGCGGGGTCAGCCGGTATTACAGCTGCGGGCCGGCGGCGACCAGGGCCTGGCCTTCTTGGGTATCGGTGAACTTGTCGAAGTTGTCGACGAAGCGCTTGGCCAGATCCTGTGCCTTGACGTCCCACTCGGCCGGGTCGGCGTAGGTGTTGCGTGGGTCCAGGATGGAGCCGTCTTCCACGCCCTGCAGGCTGGTTGGAATGGCCACATTGAAGTAGGGCAGCTCCACAAACTCGGCGTTTTCGATGGAGCCGTCGAGGATGGCATTGATGATGGCACGGGTCGCCTTGATGGAAATCCGCTTGCCGGTGCCGTTCCAGCCGGTGTTCACCAGGTAGGCCTCGGCGCCGACGGCGTCCATGCGCTTGGCCAGCACATCGGCATACTGGGTCGGGTGCAGGCTCAGGAAGGCGGCACCGAAACAGCTGGAGAAGGTCGGGGTCGGCTCGGTAATACCGCGCTCGGTACCGGCCAGCTTGGCGGTGAAGCCGGACAGGAAGTGGTACTGGGCCTGCTCGCGGGTCAGTTTGGCAACCGGAGGCAGCACACCGAAGGCATCGGCAGTCAGGAAGATAACCTTCTTGGCATGACCGGCTTTCGATACCGGCTTGACGATGTTGTCGATGTGGTAGATGGGGTAGGAGACACGGGTGTTTTCGGTCTTGGAACCATCATCGAAGTCGATGGTGCCATCTTCCTTAACGGTGACGTTTTCCAGCAGTGCATCGCGACGGATGGCGGCGTAGATTTCCGGCTCGTTTTCCTGGCTCAGCTTGATGGTCTTGGCATAGCAGCCGCCTTCGAAGTTGAACACGCCGTCGTCGTCCCAGCCGTGCTCGTCGTCGCCGATCAGCTGACGCTGGGGATCGGTGGACAGGGTGGTCTTGCCGGTGCCGGACAGGCCGAAGAAGATGGCGACGTCGCCGTCTTTACCCACATTGGCGGAGCAATGCATGGAGGCGATGCCCTTCAGCGGCAGCAGGTAGTTCATCATGGAGAACATGCCTTTCTTCATTTCGCCGCCGTACCAGGTGCCGCCGATCAGCTGTACCCGCTCGCTCAGGTTGAAGGCCACGAAGTTTTCGCTGTTCAGGCCCTGCTCTTTCCAGTTGGGGTTGGTGCACTTGGCACCGTTCATCACCACGAAGTCGGGCACGAAGCTTTCCAGCTCGGCGTCGGAGGGGCGGATGAACATGTTCTTCACGAAATGCGCCTGCCAGGCCACCTCGGTCACGAAGCGCACGGCCAGGCGGGTATCCGGGTTGGCACCACAGTAGGTGTCGACCACGAACAGACGCTTGCCGGACAGCTGACCGGTTACCAGGGCTTTCAGCTCGGTCCAGGTTTCCTGGCTCATCGGCTTGTTGTCGTTCTTGCCCTGATCGGCCCACCAGACGGTGTCACGGGTGACGTCGTCACGTACTATGTACTTGTCCTTGGGAGAACGGCCGGTAAAGATACCGGTGTCCACGGCAACGGCGCCCAGGCTGGTTTCCACGCCCTGTTCGTAGCCTTCCAGATCCGCACGGGTTTCTTCTGCGAACAATTGTTCGTAAGAGGGGTTATGAAGGATCTCGGCAACATCGTTGATACCGTATTGAGAAAGGCCTAATTGCTGCGCCTTGGACGTCATTGTTATCTCCTGGTACAGAGGGATTGGATAAGCATAGTGATGGATAAAATTTTATGGCGGCAGACTAGCAGGAAATGAGTGGCATTTAGGGGATCGGTGTCAAAATTTAGGGTTTTGCGCGACGAATTAAATAGAAAGGGGTACAAAACCCCTTTTGATTGTATTAAATGTTAATGCAGTGTCGGGGCGTCATTGAAGAGGTTTTGCAGATCCGCTTCATCGAAGTGATAGTGCCGACCACAATAGTCACAGTGCATTTCGATTTTACCCTCTTCTTTCACAATGTCGCTGGCCTCTTGCCGGCCTACCTGCAACAGCGCCTGTTCGCATTTTTCCCGCGAGCAGGTGCATTGAAAGGTGACCGATTGTGGATCGAACACCCGTACCGCTTCCTGATGATAGAGGCGATACAGAATTTCGTGTGCGTCCAGGTTGAGCAACTCGTCGGCCTTGATGGTGTGGGTCAGGGCCTCAAGGTGGGTAAAGTCACCTACTTGATCACCAGGCAGTTCCTGCAGCAGCATGCCGGCACAGCGAGGCTGCTCGTGCTGCACGTCGGTAAACAGCCAGATGCGGGTGTTCAGCTGCTCGGACTGGGCAAAGTAGTTTTCCAGGCTCTCACTCAGGGAGCGCTCGCCGAGATCGACGATGCCCTGATAGCGTTCCCCTTCATTGGGGGTAATGGTGATGGCCAGATAGCCCTTGCCGACGATGTCGGCCAGCTTGTCGCTGTCGGGCACCTCGCCTTCCCAGCGAGCCACGCCGCGCAGCTGTTGTTGGTGATCGCCGTTGATCACGGCCAGAGACACGGGCCCGTCGCCCTGCAACTGTACCGTGATATGACCTTCAAACTTGAGGGTGGCAGTCAGCAGGCTCGTGGCGGAGAGCAACTCGCCCAGCAGTCGTTGCACCGGTGCCGGGTAGGCCTGAGATTCCAGCACCTGATGAAAGCTCTGCTGCAGCTGTACCAGCTCGCCCCGTACCTGATAGTTGTCGAACAGATAACGATGAAGTTGATCGATGTGAGTCATAAAAAATCCTGTATGGGCTGAGTGCCGTTATCGTCTGTATATGCGTTATATAGTGTAAGTGGTTTGTCTCTGGCGGGGCCAGGCCATGGCCGGTCGGTTGCTCGGCTGCGGTTATCCCTCTGGCCGCCTCAGTTGCCCTGCTTGATTTTAAGCAGGGTACGCCGTTCTTTTTTATCAGGCCGGCGTTCAGGGCTGGGAGCAAACTGGCTGTTGAACTTGCGGGCCTCGGCGTTTTGATCGCGCTTCTTGATGCTGTCTTCGGTTTCCCGAAACAAGCGCTGGGCCTGCTCTGCCTTGCCGCGATGTTCCGAGAGTTCCAGCACCACGACTTCCTTTTCATCATTACCCTGGCGCAGGCGGATCAGGGCGCCAACCTCTACCAGCTTGCTGGGTTTGCTGCGCTGGCCATTGTAGTGCACCTTGCCGCCGTCAATCATGGTGCGGGCCAGGCTGCGAGTCTTGTAGAAGCGGGCGGCCCACAGCCATTTGTCCAGGCGGATGGATGGTTTTTCTCCGTTCATTGCGCTCGCTCTCGTTAAAACCGGGTCTGAATTATACCAGATGCCCCGGCCCGGGGAGTATATCGGCGCCGGCAAAACCCGGGTTCCGGCAACTTGTGGGCAGACGTTTACCGAGAGTTGCGATAACCTCTGATCAGGGTGAGTGAAAAGGCGGAAACGGTCATGGCGGACAAGAAACAAAAACCTGAGATACTACATACAGAATTGGTGGCACAGAGTCGTCTTTTCAAGGTGGAGTCGGTCCATCTCAAGTTCAGTAACGGCGTGCAAAGGGTGTATGAGCGTATGCGTAACAGCGGCCGTGGCGCCGTGATGCTGGTGCCGTTGCTCGATGAGCAGACGATATTGCTGATCCGTGAGTACTCGGCCGGAACCCATAGCTATGAACTGGGCTTCCCCAAGGGGTTGATCGATCCGGGAGAAGACGCCATGGAGGCGGGTAATCGGGAGTTGATGGAAGAAATCGGCTACGGGGCGCGGCAACTGACGCACCTGAAGCAGGTTAGCCTGGCTCCCGGTTATTTTGGTAGTCGTATGGATATTTTACTGGCGCGAAATCTGTATCCTGAACGGCGTGAGGGGGATGAGCCGGAACCGCTCGATGTGGTGCCCTGGCCACTGGATAAACTGGACCAGCTGATGGCCCGGCCCGATTTCAGTGAAGCGCGTAGCATCTGTGGCCTGTTTTTACTACAGGACTGGCTCAATAAAGAGGAATAAGCATGGATATCTATGCCTTGTTGCCCGGGGTGAAGGCGGCCGCCCGTGAATCCGGCAGCCTGATATTGTCGATGTATAACAGTGGTCAATACCAGGCCGAGAACAAAGACGACGACAGTCCGGTAACCAGCGCCGATCTGGCCGCCCATGAGTATCTCCGGCAGGCGCTGCGCGAGCTGGCAGATATTCCGGTACTGTCGGAAGAGGGAACCGAGGTGGCGCTGGCCGAGCGTAGCCGCTGGCCCCGTTACTGGCTGGTGGACCCGTTGGATGGCACTCAGGAGTTTATCGCCGGCAGCGGTGATTTTTCCACCATGGTAGCGCTGATCGAAGACGGCAAACCAGTGCTGGGCGTGGTGTACGGACCGGTAAACGATCTGATGTATTACGCGGTACGCGGCCAGGGTGCCTTCAAGGAAGCGGGCGGCGAGACCAGACGGATCGAGGCACGGCATCATGATCCGGCCGAGCCGCTGACCCGATTGCGCATCACCATCAGTCGTCGGCAGAACGTAGACTGGGTTCGCTCCCGGCTGACCCCCACGCTTGACTATCAGCTGGTGCCGCTGGGATCCAGTTCGCTCAAATCCTGCCTGGTCGCAGAAGGGGGGGCCGACCTGTATATGCGCATCGGCCCCACCGGCGAGTGGGATACCGGTGCTACCCAGTGCATAGTGGAAGAGGCGGGTGGCCGCCTGCTGGATCTGAATCTCGAGCAGCTCAGCTACAACCGGCGCGACAGCATGATCAACCCCAACTTCATTACCCTGGGGGATGAAGGGCTGCCCTGGCCGCAGATTCTGGTGGCTTCGGAAAGTTAACGCCCGGTGTCGGCGGCGTTATTCTTCGTCGCCGATGGCGTAATCTTCGATTTCGATACCCAGTTCGGCCATGATGGCCCGGGCGTGCGCTGGTATCTGATCGGATACGTCTTTACGCAGGTCTTCGTCCTGGGGCAGGGGCTGACCGGTATAGGCATGCAGAAAGGCTTCGCACAGCAGTTCGCTGTTGGTGGCATGACGCAGGTTGTTGACCTGACGACGGGTACGTTCGTCGGTCAGTATCTTCAACACCTTGAGCGGTATGGACACGGTGATCTTTTTGACCTGTTCATTTTTCTTGCCGTGCTCGGCGTAAGGGCTAATATAATCGCCGTTCCATTCAGTTTTCATTATTCACCCGCATCAAGGTTAAAAATCCGAGCCGGATTGTAACCCCTGCATTTTTTATTGGCAATCCAACAGCAAAGCCTTGTGGACGTCCGGAAGGCTTGACGGCTCATTCTGGCTGGGTTACTGTGCGCGCTTTGGAAGTTCCGTATCATCAGGCTGCCATAGTGCAAAGGAGAGGATATGCCAGATTACCAGACCCAGACTCATGCCGTTCGTACCGGCATCGATACCGATACCCAGCATGGGGCTGTGGTGCCGCCTATCTATCTCAGCAGCACCTATTCTTTTGCCGATTTCAATGAACAGCGTCGCTTCGATTATGCCCGTTCCGGCAACCCGACCCGACAGACGCTGATCGATGCCCTGACCCGGCTGGAAAAGGGCGCCGGCGCCGCCGTGACCGCGAGCGGCATGGGGGCCATCAATCTGGTCATTACCTCTCAGCTGCAGGCCGGCGATCTGCTGCTGGCGCCCCACGACTGTTACGGTGGCAGCCATCGGTTGTTCAACTCTCTGGCCCAGAAGGGCAACTTCGAGGTCGAGTATGTGGATCAGACCGATGAGGCGGCCCTGGCGGCGGCTCTGGCCAAAAAGCCCAGGATGCTGTGGATTGAAACGCCTTCCAATCCTCTGTTGCGGGTGGTGGATATAGCGGCGCTGTGCGCGGCGGCCAAGGCCGTGGGCGCCCTGAGTGTGGTCGACAACACCTTTCTGTCGCCGGCACTGCAACAGCCGCTGACCCTGGGCGCCGATCTGGTGGTGCACTCCACCACCAAGTACATCAACGGTCACTCAGATGCGTTGGGTGGCGCCGTGGTCGCCGCCAGTGAAGAGCTGGCCGAAGCGCTGCGCTGGTGGGCCAACTGCTTAGGGTTAACCGGCTCAGCCTTCGACAACTACCTGACCCTGCGCGGCCTGCGTACCCTGGGGGTACGGATGCGCCAGCACTGTGAAAACGCCGAGGCGCTGGTCACCTATCTGCAGGGGCGCCCCGAGGTGAAAACCGTTTATCACCCCGGCCTGCCCGACAACCCGGGCCACGAAGTGGCGGCACGCCAGCAACTGGGCTTTGGCGCCATGCTCAGCTTCGAGTTGAATGTGGACGAAGCCGACATGAAGGCGTTCTTGAAACAGCTGAAACTGTTTTGTCTGGCCGAATCGCTGGGCGGAGTAGAAAGCCTGATTGCCCACCCGGCCACCATGACCCACGCGGCCATGCCGGAAGAAGCCCGTCTCCTTGCCGGTATTAGCAATCAGCTGTTGCGGGTGTCGGTGGGTATCGAGGATGTACGCGACCTTATCGAAGACTTCGATAATGCATTCAAGGTGTTAAATAAGTAATGGCTCAGCAGCAGAACGACATCGACAGCCATCGGCGTCCGGTCCATAAGTTTGGCGGCAGCAGCCTGGCCGATGCCGCCTGCTTCCATCGGGTGGCCGACATCATCAACAGCCAGGGGCAAGCCGATGCGCTGATCGTGGTGTCGGCGTCGGGCAAGACCACCAACCGCCTGATTGAGCTGCTCAACCTGTTTGTCAGCGGCGATAACGCCGCCGCCGCCACCCTGGAAGGGTTATACAGTTTTCAGTGCAGTCTGATCGAAAATACCTTGAGTGAGGCCGAGGCCGCGCCCCTACTGGCGGCGCTGGATGAAGACATCAAGACCATTGCCGGGGTATTGGAAAATCACCGGTTGGACGACGATCAGCGCAGTTTTATCCAGTCGTTCGGCGAGCTGTGGTCTTCCCGTCTGCTGGCCAGCCTGCTGAACAGCCAGGGGGTGCCTGCCGCCTCCCTGGATGCACGTCGTTTTCTGCGGGTATCCGGCTCGCCGGTGCAGGTGGACGAGACGTATTCGCGCCGGCAATTACAGGACATTCTGACCGGGCACCCGGATCGGATCCTGGTGGTCACCGGTTTTATCGCCGCGGATGCCGAAGGTCGTACCCGTTTGCTGGGGCGTAACGGCTCCGACTTCAGCGCTACCCTGCTGGCTTCACTGGCCGATAGCTCACACACCACCATCTGGAGCGATGTGCCCGGGGTATTCAGTGCCGACCCCCGGCGGGTAAAGGAAGCGTCTCTGCTGCCCCGGCTTTCGCTGCCGGAAGCCGCCGAGCTGGCCCGGCTGGGCTCGCCGATACTGCACAGCCGCACCCTGGGGCCGGTGGCCGCCAGCCAGCAGCAACTGATGCTGCGTTGCAGCTATCACCCGGACGACGGCCATACCCGTATCGTGCGGCAGCACCAGCGGGAGCTGGGCGCACGCATCGTTACTTCGGTAGACGACGCCGTGCTGGTGGAAATGACCATACCCGACCGCTATCAGGACACGGTGAATGCCCTGACCGAATGGCTGACCCGACGCGAGCTGGCACCGCTGGCCTGCAAACGTCGCCCCGAGCACAAGCTGTGGCAGATTGCCTACACCCGGGAGCAGGCCGAACAGGCCTTTTCGTTGCTGCGGGATCATCAGCCCGCCGGCAGTTTCGAGGGCTTGCAGCAGCGGGAAGGTTTCTCGCTGGTGGCGTTGGTCGGCCGGGGCGTCACCGGCCAGGCCGAGCAGTGCCTGCACTTTTATCATGCATTGAACGAGCAACCGCTGGAGTTTATCCAGCCGGCCCAAAACGGTCTCAGCCTGGTGGGGGTGGTGCGCAGAATCGTGTTGGAGCCGCTGCTGCTGCGGTTGCATCAGAGCCTGTTCAGCCGGCCGAAGCGTGTGGGGATCATTCTTTTTGGCCGGGGCAATATCGGTCAGGCCTGGCTCAAGTTGTACCAGCAAGAGAAGGCGCGGCTGGAGCAGACCCTGAACGTGCAGCTGACCCTGTACGGGGTGTTCGACTCCAAAGGCGCCATGCTTGCCAGTCAGGGGCTGGAAGTGGAGCAGGTACTCAATGACTTTCAGCCCGCGTCCATGGTATGGCCCGACTGGCTTGAAAATCTGGAAGAGCACGGTTTCGACCAGCTGGTGGCACTCGATTTCACCGCGTCCGACAGCCTGGTGCAGTATTACCCGGCATTGGTGGAGCAGCATGTGCATCTTATTGCCGCCAACAAGCTGGCGGGAGCGGCGGAGCAGGGCTTTTATCTGCGCTTGAAGCAGAGTCTGGCCGAACACAGGGTGCAGTTTCTCAGCAACGCTACCGTCGGCGCCGGGCTGCCGGTGCAGAGCAGCTTGCGGCAGCTGTTGCAGTCGGGCGAGCAAATACGCGCCATCAGCGGTATCTTCTCCGGCACCCTGAGCTGGCTGTTCCAGCACTATGACGGCAAGCAGACCTTCTCCGAGCTGGTGCTGCAGGCCTGGCAGCAGGGCCTGACCGAACCGGATCCGCGCCAGGATCTCAACGGCCAGGACGTGAAACGCAAGCTGGTGATCCTGGCCCGGGAGGCGGGTTTCGATCTGGATCCGGCGCGGGTCAGGGTCAGCGATCTGGTGCCCGGATCGTTGGCTGGCCTTGAGAAGGACGCCTTCTTCGACCGGCTGGCCGAGCTGGATCAGCCGCTGGCCGAGGCCCTGTCCCGAGCGCAAAAGGAGGGTGGCGTGTTACGCCATGTGGCCCGTTTCGATGCGGCCAGCGGCGAGGCCAGCGTGGGGCTGGAAGTCGTGGCCGGCGATCATGCTTTCGCCCATCTGCGACCCGGCGACAACGTCTACGCCATAGAAACCCGGCATTATCGCCAGAACCCGATGGTGATCCAGGGGCCGGGCGCCGGGCGGGAAGTGACCGCCGGCGCCATGCAGGCGGATCTGTGGAACCTGCTGGCCGGTTTCTGAGCCGACATCGAGTGACATATCAAAAGGGGGCCTGCGGGCCCCTTTTGTCGTTACGGCGCTTATCCCTTTGTTGTGTGGCGTTGTATTTGTTTTTCCAATCCTGATCTAACTTTGGTAAAACAATACAAATAACTTCATGGATCGAGGCTTTCGAGTCCCTCCCTTATACAGGAAGTAACAGAAATGAGATTTACCCTCAAGCAATTGCGTTACTTTGTGACGGCCGGTGAGTTAAGCAGCGTCACTCGGGCGGCAGAAGCGCTGCATGTGTCCCAGCCGTCCATTTCCTCCGCCATCCTTCATCTTGAGAATGTGACCGGTCTGCAGCTGTTTGTACGCCATCATGCCCAGGGTCTGTCGCTGACCCCGACGGGACGCCTGTATATCGTCAAGGCCAAGCAGTTGCTGGGGCAGGCGGATGGTCTGGTCCAATATGCCAGCACCATCAGTGAGGAGGTCTCAGGCTCCCTGCGTATCGTCGGCTTTCCCACTTTCACGCCCATACTGGTGCCCGGATTGATCCGCCGCTTCAACGAGGCTTATCCGGCGGTCAGCGTACAGTGTGATGAAATGCACCAGAAAGACATCATTCAGGGACTGCAGGAGGGACGTTACGAACTGGCCCTGACCTACGATCTGCAGCTTCCCGCCGACATCGCATTCGAGCCCCTGATGGAGTTCCCTCCCTATGCGGCGCTGCCGCTGAATCATCCTCTGGCGGATCGGGATGAGGTGTCGCTGAAGGAGCTGGCGCCATATCCCAAGGTGTTGCTGGACTGGCCAATGAGCCGGGAATACTTTTTTTCCCTGTTTCTGAGCCAGGGTCTTGAGCCTGACTTTGCCTATAGGGTCAAGTCGATGGAAATGGTCCGTGGTCTGGTAGCCAACGGATTCGGCTACTCTCTGTTCAATACGCCCTTGGCCAACAGCATGGCGCTGGATGGCGTGGGGTTCAAGCAGATACCGCTAAAGGAGGAGCTCCGTCCCATGCGTATGGGGCTGGCCCGCCTGGCCCAGTTTAGGGTGACGCCGGTGGTGGAGGCCTTCAGCAAGCAACTGGAACTGCAGGCCAAGGAGTTGGCCGGCACCGTCTTTACCGATCCCCGTTTCTATCGCAGCCTTAAATAGGCGGGTCTGGTTCTCTGGATAAGTAAATTTTATGCAAATGAAATGATAAAAATATTTTACATATACAAGGAGCCTTCTTAGTCTGGAGGTCTCGGGCAACACAGATTCCGGTCTGAAAAGTGGATCGGACGTCAGGCAACCCGTTACCGATTATCGAATGTCAGGGAGAGGTGAAATCACGATGGCAACACAGGAAAAGTCATACTGGCTGGACAAGCTTGAGCAAATCGAACTGAAAACCCGGGCCTTCATCAAGGGTGAGTTTGTCGCCGCAAGCGATAGCCAAAGCTACGATATCATCAACCCCGCTACCGGCGAGAAGCTGGCAGCCATTGCCGCCTGCAGTGCCGCCGATGTGGATACCGCAGTGCAGGCCGCCCGCCAGTCTTTCGAATCCGGCATCTGGTCCGACGCCTCGCCGCGCGAGCGCAAGGCGGTGGTGAAAAAGCTGGCGCAGCTTATTATGGATAACGCCGAGGAACTGGCCCTGCTGGAAACCCTTAATGTGGGCAAGCCGATACAGGATTCCCTGAATATCGATATTCCCGGCTCGGCGGCCTGCTTCGAATGGTATGCCGAGGCGGCCGACAAACTCTACGGCGAGGTGGCCCCCACCGACGGCAATAACATTGCCACCATTACCCGAGAGGCTCTCGGTGTGGTGGCAGCCGTGGTGCCCTGGAACTTCCCGCTCGATATTGCCGCCTGGAAGCTGGCTCCGGCCCTGATCAGCGGTAACTCCGTGATCCTCAAGCCTGCCGAGCAGTCGCCGCTGACCGCGTTGCGTCTGGCCGAACTGGCCAAAGAGGCAGGCCTGCCCGACGGGGTGCTCAACGTGGTGACCGGCCATGGTCATGTCGTGGGCAAGGCGCTGGGTCTGCATCAGGACGTGGATTGCCTGGCCTTTACCGGCTCTACCCGGGTCGGCAAGCTGTTCATGGGCTATGCGGCCGAATCCAACATGAAGCAGGTATGGCCCGAGACCGGCGGCAAGAGTCCCAACCTGATCTTTGCCGACTGCGATCTGGATGATGCGGTCGACAATGCCATCAACGGCATTTTCTTCAACCAGGGCGAAGTATGCTCGGCCAACTCCCGTATTCTGATAGACAACCGCATCAAGGCGCAGTTTGTCGACAAGTTTCTGGCCAAGGCCAACTCCCTGAAAGTGGGTGATCCGCTGGAGCCGGATACCCGTGTGGGGGCGCTTATCGACGTCAACCATGCCGAGCGGGTGCGTGAATGCATTCGCAAGGCCCTGGCGGAAGGCGCTCGCTTGCTGGCCGGTGGCGAAGGCGAAGCCGGTTCGACCCGCATCGAGCCGACCGTATTTGATCAGGTCACCCCGGACATGACCATAGCCCGTGAAGAAGTGTTCGGCCCCGTGGTCGCGATGATCGGTTTCGATAGCGAAGCAGAAGCGGTGGCCATCGCCAACGACTCCATCTACGGCCTGGCGGCCTCGGTATGGAGCAATGACCTCAACCGGGCCCATCGGGTGGCACGCAATCTGAGAGCGGGCACTGTATCGGTGAACACCATGGATGCGCTGGACTTCAGCACCCCCTTCGGTGGTTACAAGCAGTCCGGTTTCGGTCGGGATCTGTCACTGCATGCTCTCGACAAGTTCACCCAGCTGAAAACCACCTGGATCAAACTGAAGTAAGCTTCTCGTCTTGGTTCCGTCACGGTAAGTACTACTTGTTTTTCCGCCCCGGCTGATGTCGGTGGCGGTTTTTTTTGTGCCCGCATTTCCAGAGCCAGCAATCGGGCACAAAAATGCCGGGCGAACCCGGCATTTTCACATAGGGAGAGAACGGTCAAGCCTGTTGGCGCACCATGCTCTGGGGGGAGAGAATGGCAGCCAGCTGATCGTCGCTCAGTAGTGCTTCCTCGCGTACCAGTGCGGCGACCCCCTTGCCGCTCAGCAGTGCCTGGCCGGCAATGCGGCTGGCGTTGTCGTAGCCGATATGGGGCACCAGGGCGGTGACGATACCGATGCTCTGCTCCACATGCTGGGCACAGCGTTCTTCGTTGGCAGTGATGCCGCGAATACACAGCCGATCCAGCATGCGAATCGATTTTTCCAGCATGCGGCAGTTGTTCAGCAGGTTGTAGATGATCAGCGGTTCCATGGCGTTGAGCTGTAACTGTCCGGCTTCGGCAGCCAGCGTCACCGTCATGTCTGTGCCGATGACCTGAAACGCGGTCTGGTTCATGGCTTCGGGGATCACCGGGTTGACCTTGCCGGGCATGATGGACGAACCCGGCTGCATGGCGGGTAAGTGAATTTCGTTGAAGCCGGTACGCGGACCACTGGACAGCAGACGCAGATCGTTGCTGAGCTTGGACAGCTTCACCGCCAGCCGCTTGAGGGTGCTGGAGAAGGTAATGAAGGCGCCCATGTCGGAGCTGGCTTCCACCAGGTTGTGAGCCAGACTGACCGGCAGGCCACTGATATCGGCCAGCTCGGTCACGGCCATATTGGCATAGCCGCGTGGCGCATTGATGCCGGTGCCGATGGCAGTACCACCCAGGTTGATTTCGCACAGCAGGCGGCAGGCATCATCGATGCGGGCATCTTCTTCGCCCAGATTTACCGCAAAAGCTTCGAACTCCTGGCCCAGGGTCATGGGGACGGCGTCCTGCATCTGGGTGCGGCCCATCTTGAGCACATCGGCAAACTCCATGCCCTTGGCGGCCAGACTCTGCTGCAGCTCGGTCACTGCGGTTTTCAGTCCCTGGGCGGCGAACACGATGGCCAGCCGGGAGGCGGTGGGATAGACATCGTTGGTGGACTGGGAGCGATTGACGTCGTTGTTGGGGTGCAACTGAGCATACTGGCCCTTGGCGAAACCAAGTTTGGACAGACCCAGGTTGGCGATCACCTCGTTGGCGTTCATGTTGGTCGAGGTGCCGGCACCGCCCTGAATAAGATCCACAATGAATTCTTCGTGGTGCTCGCCTCGCAGCAGCTGGGCACAGGCGTCCTGAATGGCGGCGGCCTTGTCGTCGGTCAGCAGGCCCAGCCGATGGTTGGCCCGGGCGGCGGCGGCCTTGACCATGGCCAGGGCGCGGACCAGCTCGGGAAAGTGGCTGATGGGCACGCCGGTAATATCAAAGTTCTGCCGGGCGCGCCGGGTCTGGGCGCCGTACCAGGCCTGTACTGGCACCTGTTGCTCACCCAGGGAGTCCTTTTCGATGCGAATTTCTTCGGTGTTCTGTTCCTGCATTAACGGTGAGTTTGAGTTCATGTTTACCTCGACATGTCAGTGTTGTAGGTAGCAAAAAGCCGGAGTGAAGTCCGCTTTAAAACGACTTCACTCCGGCCATGTTACAAGTCAGGAATACGGGCGATGTACAGGGTGCTGTCCATCAAGTCGTGCCCGTGATCCCGTGTTTACAAAAAGCCGTCCCGGCGCAGGTCTTCAATGGTGACCTCAATGCTTTCGCGCAGGGTGGCCACCAGAAAGTCGATATGCTCCTTGGTCAGGGTCAGCGGCGGTGACAGCACGTTCATGTGCGCCAGCGGGCGAACGATCAGGCCGCGGGCCTGGCAATGTTCGGCGATGCGGTTACCCACCTTGGCCTCGGGGGCTATCAGCTCCTTGGTTTCCTTGTTGGCCACGTTCTCGATACACATCATGAACTTACGGCCGCGCACGTCGCCGACGATGGGCAAGTCGAGCAGGGTTTTCAGTTGGTTCTCGAAGTAGGAGCCCATGTCACGGACATGATTGCACAACTGAATGCGCTCCATTATTTCGATGTTTTTCAGACCGGCGGCACAGCTGACCGGGTGACCGGAGTAGGTGAAGCCGTGGGTGAAGATGGCACCGTCCGCCTGAGGCTTGCTGATCACCTCGTAGATGTCGTCGGAAATAATAGTGGCGCCCAGCGGCAGGTAGCCGGAGGTCAGGCCCTTGGCGCAGGTGATGATGTCGGGTACGAAGTCGAACTCATCCTCGGAGGCGAACATATGACCCAGGCGACCGAAGGCGGTAACCACTTCGTCGGACACGTAGAGCACGCCGTACTTGCGGCATACGTCCAGAGTACGCTTATGGTAACCCTCGGGCGGGACGATAACGCCGCCGGCACCCATGATTGGTTCGGCGAAGAAGGCGGCCACGTTATCCGGGCCCAACTCCAGGATCTTGTCTTCCAGCTCCTGCACCTTCTGGTCACAGAAGTCTTCCAGGCTCTGGTCAGCCGGGCGACGGTAGGGGTTGGGGCAGGAAATGTGGTGCACCATCTTTTCTTCGATGTCGAAGCCGATATGGTCGAACTTTACGCCGGTGATGGACATCGCCATGTAGGTGCTGCCATGGTAACCGTCGATACGGGAGATGATCTGTTTCTTGCTCTTCTTGCCGAGTTGGTTGAAGTAGAAGTGAATCATGCGTACTGCGGTGTCGTTGGCAACAGAGCCGCCACAGCCGTAGAACACGTGGTTCAGGTTGCCCGGGGCCAGCTCGGCCAGCTTGGCAGCCAGTTGGGCTGCGGGCACAGTGGTGTGGTGACCGAAGCAGGAGTAATAGGGAATCGTGCGTATCTGCTGGGCGATGGCCTCGGCCATTTCCTCGTTGCCGTAGCCGATGTTGACGCACCAGAGTCCACCGATGCCGTCCAGATAGCGGTTTCCGTCACCGTCGATTACGTGCACGTTGTCACTGTCGGCCAGTACCATGGAGCCGGTTTCCTTGAAGGTGGAAAAGTCGGTCCAGGGGTGAATGTAGTGATCCTTGTCCTGTTGCCACACTTGCTGCATGTCGATGTTGGTTGGTTTGGACATTTTCAATAGCTCCTTTGCCTTGATGCCATTATCGGCTTGCCATCTGACCCCAGGGGAGTCGTGGGTCAACCTGACCCGTTGGTTAATAACTTGATGGTTCCCATGTTAAATAACATTACATCATTGTTAAAATATCATTTTCCCTTCTCCTGCATTAATAAACTTTATGCAGGGTTGATGAGGCACGAACCCTTTGGCCAAGAGGCTGATTTATTGATGGAAAAATGCTGCCGGGTTCCTGCCTGGCTACTCTTTCGTTACCCGCCAGAAGCCGGTATCGACTCGCCGCAGAGGCACGCTTTGTGTGTTTCCTCCGGGGCGGAGTGGAGGAGCGGGCCTTCGAGCCTGGTGGATATGGGCCGGTTGTTTATTCGCAAATACGAAAACGGCGGCCGAAGCCGCCGTCAGTATCCGGTTGTCTATCACTTCGCGTTCAGTACTTTCTCGATGGGTTCGGGCTTGAACAGCTGCTTCTTCATGACCAGCTTGACCCAGATCACACCGATGACCGAGACAATGCCCAGCACCACGCCGGCGGTACCAAAGATCTGTCCGCTCAGCTCGGGGGAGGGGGAGGCGTAGATGATGGCGTAAATCATGCCGGCAATCCCTACAATCTGGGGCAGGGGGTAAAACGGTGTCTTGTAGGGACGCTTCAGATCCGGGTAGCGGCGGCGCAGCACCATGACGTTGACATGGGTGATGATGTAAGCCAGCAACCAGGCTATGGCGGCGGAGATCAGCAGCAGGCCGATGGCGTCCGGATCATCGCCCATGATCAGCAGGGGCAGGCCGGTGATGGCGGCCACGAACAGTACCGCCACCCAGGGGGTGCGCGAGCCGCGGCTCAGTTTGCTGAACTGGGGGAAAGCCTGGCCGTTCTGGGCCATGCCGTAGAGCATGCGAGGAATGGCTGCCAGCGAGGTATTCACCGTGCTGCAGGTGGCGGTGATGGCGGCAATGGCGATAAAGGTCAGCCCGGCTTCACCAAACACCGCTTGGGCGAAGTCGTAGTGGGGCAGGGCCGAGCCAGCCAGCTGGTCCGCCGGAATATAGAACAGCGCGCCCAGGCAGTAGAAGGCAATGGTGACGAAGATCACCGTGACCCCCAGGGTCATGGAGCGGGGAATGTTGCGCTCCGGCTGTTTGGACTCTTCCACCAGCGGGCAGACAAATTCGGCGCCGACAAAACCCCAGATGGCCAGCGCCACCAGGGCGAATACGCCGGTGCCCAGCGGGTTCCAGTCGCTGGTGAGATCAATGCCGACGGGATGCGGGTTGGCCACGCCACCGATGGCAGAGAGGCCCAGAGCCAGCAGCACCAGCACCATCACAAAAGCCAGCACCGACTGCAGTTTGGCAAACAGATCGATACCCATCAGGTTGAGTACGGTAAATACGCCCAGCAGGCCGACACCGATACTCATGGGCGGAAACACACCCGGATAGATTTTGTCGATGATGAAATCGAGCAACAGCAGCTCTGCCGACAGGGCGAACATGGCCACGACGATATAGCCGGAGAACACCGACAGAATGGCCGGGAAGTGGCCGATGGACACCTCGGTGTAGCTGCTGAGGCTGCCGGCGCGGGGGATCATCAGCGACAGCTCGGAAAAGGACGCCACGTAGGTCAGCGCCAGTATGTAACCAATGGCCAGGGGAATAATAAAGCCGAGGCCGGCAATGCCGGCGCCCTGGAGCATCAATACCATGACGCCCTGGGATACCACCAGACCGACGGCTACGGCCAGCAGTGAGCCCAGGCCGAGGGTGCGGCCAAAGCCGGATGTTTTGGGTGTTTCGGCCGCGCCGGGTGCGGCGGTCAGGCTAACATTTTCGGACATAATTCCTTTACTCCTGAATGTTCATATGGACCGGCCCGCTCAAGCATCCCTGCGTGTAACGGGTATGAGCGGGCGCCGGCCGTTTCGGGGCTTATTCCCCTGCGGGAATGCTCAGTTGCTCCAGCAGGCGTGCGATAAAGCGTTCGCCCAGCTCAAGCTGGCTGATCTCGATAAATTCGTCGGGTTTATGGCCCTGGGCCATGCTTCCGGGGCCACACACCACTGTGGGTACTCCCAATATCCGGCTGAACAAGCCACCTTCGGTACCAAAGCCGATGGTATGGGTGCCTTTGGCTTCGGTCAGGTGCCGAACAAAGGCCACCACCTCGGCGTCGTTGGCGGTGCTGAGGCCCGGGTATTCGCTGGTGATCTCGATATCGATGGCGCAGTCCGGGCTGGTGCGGCGCATCTCGGTCATCAGGGTGTCGGCATGGTCCCGGAACTCGGCCAGCAGCCGATGGGGATCATCGGCGGCAATATTGCGGATCTCGAACAAAAACCGGCAGTGGTTGGGCACTATGTTGAGGGCGGTGCCGCCGTCGATGGTGCCGGTGTGCACCGTGCTGTAGGGGATGTCGTACCCTTCTTCGAAGGGGCCCTGATTGCGCTTCCAGAGGGCCAGCTGCTCCAGCCAGCACACCAGACGGGCGGCGTAGTTGACGGCATTGACGCCGTAAGGCGCCATGCCGGAATGACATTCTTTGCCCCGTACCGTCACCCGGGCGGCGAGTTTGCCCTTGTGGGCAGTGACCACCTTCATTTCGGTGGGTTCGCCGATAATGCACAGGGCCGGTTTGACCGGTAACAGGGTGAGGTTGTCGATCAGCCGGCGCACCCCGACACAGCCTATTTCCTCGTCGTAGGAAAAGGCCAGATGAATGGGGGTATGCAGCGAGGCGCTGACCATATCGGGCACGGCGGCCAGTACCACGGCGAGAAAACCTTTCATGTCGGCGGTGCCCCGGCCGTAACCGCGTTCCTGCGCTACCGTCAGCCGGTAGGGTTCATGGGTCCACTGTTGACCGGTGACCGGCACCGTATCGGTGTGACCCGACAGCATGACACCGGGCCGGTTTACCGGACCTATGGTGGCGTAGAGGTTGGCCTTTTGCTCCGTTTCGTCGTAAATCAGGGCACTCTCCACGCCGTGTTCGGTCAGATAGCCTTTTATATAATCCATCAGTGCCAGATTGGAGCGCACGCTGGTGGTATCGAAGCCGATAAGCGTTTGCAGAATCTCGAGGGTAAGGGGGCTGGCCATGGGCTCTCCTGAACATTCGTGGGATGAATCGCCTGCAAGTAGGCGTTTTGTTTCCTGGTGGTAAATATTATGTAATGGCCTTGTATATTAAAAATATTTTTATTCTCTGCTTTAGATAAATAAAAACTATTCTATCGTCTGCCTCGGCCGACGTACCCGGATACAACTGCAGTGGGCCTGGGCGCTGATCTTGTCGGCGATGCTGCCGAGCAACCGGCCCGGAATGTTGCCTCTGGGCCCGCTGCCCATGACGATGGCGTCCACGTTCAGCTGCTCGGCCAGCGCAATGATGACGGCCGTCGGCGCGCCGCGACGCAGCAGGTAGTTTGCTTCCAGCCTCCGCTGCCTCAGCCGCGACCGGGCCCGCGCCAGTACTTCTTCGGCTTGGTATTTCAGGCTCAGATCTACCGGGTTTTCAGTGTCAATCGGGCCGACCCGGATCTGGGTATAGCGGCTGTTGGTGTAGGAAAAATGCCGGTACACACTGACCAGGGTCAGCCGGCAGCCGTGGTGCTGGGCCAGGCCGGCGGCGGTTTCCAGGGCATGGCCGGCTTCTTCCGAGTCGTCCAGGGCGACCAGCAGATGCCGGAATAAACGAGGAGATGAGGTTGTCATGATGTGCTCCTTGTCAGGTGGTCAGCAGGTCGCGTAAAAACAGCGCGATTTGCGGAAACAGGGCCAGCAGCACGGCGGTGAACAGCAGCATGACAATGAAGGGCGGCGTGCCGCGGATCACATCCATGTAGGGCCGGCGGAAAATGGCGATGGCGGTGAAGATGTCGCAGCCAAAGGGCGGGGTGGCGGAGCCGATGGCCACCTGCAGGGTGATCATGGTGCCTACCAGTACCGGATCCAGCCCGGAAGAGCGGATCACCGGCAGGAAGATGGGGATCAGGATCAGCATCACCACGATGGGATCGACGAACATGCAGCCGATGAAAAAGGCGATGGCGATGCATACCAACACCGTCATCGGGCTGGCTTGCTCCAGGTGAAGCCCGGCAATGATGGTCTGCGGTACTTCGGCATAGGACAGCGCCCAGGAGAAGGCAGCACCGGCGCCGATCAGAATGAATACCACGGCGGTCACCAGGCCGGTGGACAGGGCAATGGCACCCAGCTCTTTCCATTTGATGGAGCGGAAAATCACCATCTCCAGCAGCATGGCGTACAGCACGCACACGGCGGCCGCCTCGCTGGGGCTGAAGATACCGCCGTAAATACCGCCGACGATGATGAGGGGAAAGCCGGCGGGCCAGATGGCCCGGCGCATGGCCTGCCAGCGCTCGGACCAGCTTGACTTGGGCTCCACCGGTATCTTGTGACGCCAGGCGTAGTAAACGGCATAGGCGGAAAACATCAGCAGGATCAGCAGGCCCGGGCCTATGCCGGCGATAAACAGCTCGGAAATGGAGGTGCCGGTGAGCACGCCGTAGATGATCATGCCGATGCTGGGCGGGATCAGAAAGGCGATGTCCGAGGCATTGATGGCCAGCGCCATGGTGAAGTGGTCACTGTAGCCGGCCTTGAGCATGCGCGGGCGCATGGGTCCGCCCACCGCGACCACCGTGGCCTGAGTGGAGCCTGATACGGCGCCGAACAGGGTGCAGGTGGTGGCCACCGTGACCGCCAACCCGCCCTTGAGGTGACCGACGAAGCGCATCACCAGGTCGAGCAGGCGGTCGGAGGAATGGCCGCGGGTGATGATGTCGGCGGCCAGAATGAACATGGGGACGGCGGTCAGTGCCGTGGGTTTCACTCCGCCCACCATCTGTTGAATGATGATGGTGGGGTTGAGCATGTCAAAGTAGAGAAAAAATGCCACCAGGGTGGCAATCAGCAGCGGCATCAGCATGGGAAAACCCAGCAAAAGCAGCGTTATCATGGTGCACAGCATTACCGTGGTCATGGTTGTATCCCTTCTGTAGGCTGTCGCGTCAGGGCGATTTCGTGGCTTGTGAGTCGTCGTAAATATCCAGCGCGTGGAACGACAGAAACACATCACGGCTCTGCAGGTTGCGAACGAAGGCCAGGCTGTATTGCTGGCCGCCGATGAACAGCCCCAGTGGTACTACCAGCAGGGTCCAGTACATGGGTATCTGCAGCGCGGCGGTGAGCATGCCCCGCTGGGCGATTTTGGCCACGTAGAGGAAGGCGTAGTAGCTGAGCAGGTAGAGGGTGACGGCCGTGCTCAGAGTGATCAGCAGCATCAGCCCTTTCTTGTGGCGGTTGCCGAGCTGGTCATAGATCGCCGACATGCGAATGTGGCGACCCTGACGAGTGACGTAACCCAGTCCCATGAAGGTGATCACCACCATCAGTATCTGGTTCAGCTCTTCGGAAAAATACAGGCTCTGACTGAACAGGTAGCGGCCAAGGACGTTGACGATGGTGTTCAGTGCCATCAGCAGTACGCCACCGGCCAGGCAGGTGACTTCCAGTCCTTTCAGGCCGCGGTCGATCCGGATCAGGCATCGTTCAAGTAAATGCGTCACGGCATTATCCTCGGTGAGAGCCGCCACTCGAGCGAGCGGCGGCGGGGGAAGCGGCTGATCAGTTCAGTCGTTGTTCCAGTTCGGCGCGTTCGGCCAGGAAGTCCTTCAGGATTTGCTCGCCCTTGCCGTCGGTCATGCCGACGAACTTCTTGCGGGTCTGCTCGGCCCGGGCCCGGAAGACATCACGCTCGGTTTCATTCAGGCTGATGTAGGTCATTTCCGGCTTTTCTTCGAGAATGCGTGCCAGGAACTCCTGCTCCAGGCGTGGCACCTCATCCATCATGTAGTGGGTCACCTCGGTCATGGTGTCGCGAACCAGTTGCTGGCGCTCGGCCGGCAGGTTCTGGAACCAGTCGTCACCGGTGATGATGGAGCTGGTAAACAGCTGATGACGGGCCGAAATCAGGTAGTCGGTGACCTCGAAGAACTTGCTCTGGTACACGGAGGAAATGGGCTGCCCCACGCCGTCGATCATCTTCAGCTGCAGCGCGCCGTAGATTTCTCCAAAGGGCAGGGGGGTGGGGTTGGCGCCCAGATCCTTGAAGGCTTCCACCTGCAGCGGAGAGACCAGAATACGCATCTTGAAGTTATCGAGATCTTCCGGTGCGTGTACTTCCCGGTTGGCGGCCCAGGCGTCTTCCCCTTCGGAGTAGATGCTCATCAGGCGCAGGCCGGTGCGGGCAAAGCCTTGTTCCATGCCCTGGTAGACGGTGCTGGAGTCGGTCATCAGCTGTTTGTTGACCTCGTTGTTTTCCGACAGGATGAAGGGAATGGAAAACAACTGTATCTCGGGCACGAAGGTACCCAGGTGGCCGAGAGAAATGTTGGCGAACTGCAGGGCGCCGTCGGCGACCAGCTCGGTGGCGTCGGCCGAAGTGCCGAGGGTTCCGCCGTAGAAAATATTGACTTCAATCTCGCCGTCGGTCTTGGCTTCGATGCGTTTCTTGAATTCCTGGGCGTACATGTCCTGAATGTCGCCCTGGGATACTTCGATGGCGTATTTCCAGGTTTCCGCCTGGGCGCCGGTGGCGAGGCAGGCGAAGGAGGCGGCGGTTACGATGGTTGAAAGGGATTTGAACAGTTCCATTGATGACTTCTCCATGACGGCCCGACTGAAATGAACCGCGGGCATGGGCCGGCATACCCGCGGTTTGCAAGGGGAAGACGGGGTTATTCGTCTCCCGGTACCCCGAAGGAGCCGGCATTGGCCGGATCCTTGGCGCGGGTAATATAGGCCTGCATTTGCGGTTGGTAATTTTGCCAGACCATGCGCAGCTCTGTGATGGGCTCTATATGCCAGTCCACTCGCAGATTCACGACCGACCAGCTGGGGTCGGCGTTCATCAGCAGGCCGGCGGAATAGACGGGCCCCAGCTCGCCGCCGGCGGCCAGGCCCGCTTCCAGCGCCTGCAACAGGCGCTCGGCCAGATGGCCTTTACTCTGCTCAAAGGCGGTGATCATGGCCTGGGGCACATCGGTGTTGGCCAGCAGGTTGCCCATGGCCAGGCAGTGCTTGCCCCGGGCCATGGCATGAAGACCGAGCGCCTGCTCGCCGCTGAATACGGCGGAGTCACCCCGGGCGTTGAGCACGCCGAGCTGACGCCATTCCACATGCGGGTCAGCCTCTGCCTGGGCCCTCAGTACTTCGTCGGGAGCCATGCCTTCCTGCAGCAGATCCAGCGCCAGCGGACCCAGCGTCGGGTTGGTGACATTCTGGGTCAGCGCCACGCCAACGCCGCTGCGCACGAAGGCGCACCGGCTGGCCACGGCGATGCTGGAAGAGGTGATGGCACAGCCCATCATGCCGGTTTCGGGGCAAACCCCGGCGACGGAAAAGGTC
This sequence comes from Oceanisphaera submarina, assembly GCF_046521305.1. Classification (NCBI taxonomy): domain Bacteria; kingdom Pseudomonadati; phylum Pseudomonadota; class Gammaproteobacteria; order Aeromonadales; family Aeromonadaceae; genus Oceanisphaera; species Oceanisphaera submarina. The sequence continues at coordinate 204,571 of NZ_JBKGFN010000004.1, forward strand.
ATGTTGGTCTCCTGCTTATGCCTGGTCGTCGGGAATAACGGCGATGATGTCGATTTCCATCAGCCACTCGGGCTGGGCCAGGCCAGCTACCACCAGACCGGTGGAGATGGGGTAAACTCCCTTCAGCCACTTGCCCACCTCACGGTATACCGGCTCGCGAAAGCGTGGATCCGTGATGTAGGTGGTAGTCTTGACGATGTGGCTGAGATCGCTGCCGGCTTCTTCCAGCAATTGCTTGACGTTTTTCATTGCCTGTTCGGCCTGTGCGGCGGGATCTCCCAGCCCCACCAGGTTGCCTTCAAAATCGGTACCGACCTGGCCGCGAACATACACGGTGTTGCCGGCACGTACGGCCTGGCATAGATCGTTGTCCAGGGTCTGGTTAGGATAGGTTTCCTTGGTGTTGAACATGCGAATGCGAGTATGAGTGGCCACTGGGTGCTCCAAAGTAATAAAGATTGAATAAACGAACCGAGGCCGGCGCCGTGCCGGCCCGGGTTAACAGGTCAAGCTCAGGCGACGCTTTCCTTCTTGGTATTGCGAACGTCTCTCACTTTCCCGGTATCGCGCTGGTCGGCGTCTTGGTAGGCCGCGTACTTGCGTTGAGTGGCGATGTGATCCGCAATGTGCTTGGCGTCGTGCCACACACCCCAGATAAAGGTGGAGCCACGGCGGGACAGCCAGGGCAGACCCACGAAATACACTCCCGGCTCGGTGGATACGCCACGCTTGTGCTGGGGCTTTCCCTTTTCGTCGAAAGCGTTCACGTCCAGCCAGCTGTAATCGGTGGTAAAACCGGTGGCCCAGATAAGGGAGGTGATACCGGCCTCGGCCAGATCCAGTTCCAGGGTTGGGTTGGTCATGCACTCGGGATCCGGCAGCAGCTGGCGGGCTTGTGGCTCTTCCGGTAAATCCAGGCCGTTGCGGGCAATATAGGCGTCGGCCGCATCCAGCAGTTCCAGGTAGTTGGCGTCGCCGTTGCGAATGTTTTCCGCCAGGTCTTTTTCAAAGGTGACCTTGCCGTTGGCAAAGGTACCGGTGCGACCCACCAGGTTCAGGCCCTGTTTGGCCAGTCTGCGGAAGTCTACTGTGTGGCCGCCGCGGGCGCCGCTTACGGCAATGGTTACGTGCTCTGTGCCCGGCTTCATGGCTTCGGCGTCCCACTCGCCAAGTACGCCCAGCCACCAGCAGAAGTCGCGGTTGCGGTAGGCACGCGGCGGACGGTCGTGCGGACCGACCGACAGGTAAACGGTCTTGCCGGAGCGTTGCAGCTCGTCGGCGATCTGTACGCCGGAGGAGCCGGCTCCCACTACCAGCACGGCGCCTTCTGGCAGCTGGTGCGGGTTGCGGTATTTGGATGAGTGAATCTGGTGCAGGCTTTCGTCCTTGGGCGCAATTGGCGGAATGGCCGGATGTTGGAAAGGTCCGGTAGCTGCAACCACACGGTTGGCCTGGATCTTGCCTATGGAAGTTTCAACGATGAAGCCCGGACGGTTCGTGTTGCGCTGTACCTTTTTGACTTCCACGCCGGTACGCACGGGGGCGTTGAATTTCTTGGCATAGGCTTCGAAATAGGCGGCCACACGATCTTTGGATGCAAAAGCGTCGTCGTCGAGATCATCGAACTCCAGACCCGGAAAGCGGTCGTGCCAGGCCGGGCCGTTGGCAACCAGCGAGTCCCAGCGTTGGGTACGCCAGCCTTCGGCGATGCGATTACGCTCCAGCACTAGGTGGGGGACTCCAAGCTTGCTCAGGTGTTCGCTCATGGCCACACCGGCCTGACCGGCGCCTATAACAAGCGTATCGATTTCTGTTTTTTCAACTGTCATGTCTACTCCCTCCTGGATGGCGGCGTGATTCAGGTCGGTCATGGCCTGTATCCGCGTTTTGGGCATCAGATTATGGGGATATGAAGCATCGGTAAAATATTATTAACATTACGATTACATTTGAAAATTTAATGCAATGACTGCAACCTGGCCGATAGCGAGTTTGAAGCTTGCCGCGTGTCTGTGCGAAGTGGTGGTGAGCGGCGAGCCGTTGCTTGCGGCTCGCAAGGTGATTTGGCCGGGGGAGATTCGTCGGTGAGCAGGGAATATTTCTTTTCAGACAGAGCCGTGGATAACGACAACAGGGGCCTGCGGGCCCCTGTTGTCGTTATGACTGGCGGGAACGTTCGATGATTTCGAGAAGGTCCGGGCACTGTGGCGAGGGCAGGGCCTCGGGGCTGAACCAGGCGACGGCCTCGGCATCGTCGGCGGGCCGGGGGCAGCCGCTCCGGTATCGGCCGCCGACGGCCACCATCACATAATGGTGGGCCAGCACGTCGTTGTCACCGTTGACCAGCACGTCATAACAGGCGAAGGGCGCCGTCATCTCTGCGTGAATACCGGTTTCTTCCAACAGCTCCCGGGCCGCGCCTTCGGCCATGGTTTCACCCCATTCCAGCTTGCCCCCGGGAAAGCCCCAGTGACCGGCGTGGGGTGGATACTTGCGTTTGACCAGCAACACCTGCTGCCGGTGCCAGACGATGGCGATAACGCCGACCCTGGGGGAAGGTGTGATGTGCGCTGAGGGCTCCATCTGTGCTCCTGAGAATAATAGTGGGGCATCACCATAACGCAGATGAAGCCTGGGCGCATGGGGTCTATAAACCGAGTTTTAGTCTGGTGCGGAATAGAGGACAAAGGGGGCGCCCACCGATTCGCTGTAGATACATCCCTGTACGTTTTCTGTTATATCCCTGGCATAGAAGAAGGTATTCGTACTCGATTTAGAGCGGCCCCAATCAGACAGATTACTTATTCAAGACGTCTGCCAACAGACGACGCCGGTGTCACGACGAGATAGCAGGAATTGTCTCAACCGCCCGGAAATGCCAGGGATGGCATTTCCGGGCCCTCATGGATGTGTAGCCGGAGATAACCCTGTTACTTCTTGAACCGTCGTTACTTTTTCAGCAGTCGGTAGACGAACAGCAGGATCAGGGCGCCGATGATGGCGGTGAAGAAGCTGCCGAGGTTGAAACCGGTGACAGAGCCGAAGCCGAGGCGGGTGCCAACCCAGCCGCCGACGAAGGCGCCGGCGATGCCCAGCAGCATGGTCATGATGATACCGCCGCCGTCCCGGCCCGGCATCAGCCATTTGGCCAACATGCCGGCCAGCAAACCGAAAATAATCCAGCTTAAAATACCCATGCAATGTTCCTTGTGCCGATGATGGTCTGAGGGAGTCGAGGGCCCCGTTATGCGGGGCCGGATACCACTACAACCTAATGATAGTCAGGCGTCAATCAAAGCCCAGTGGTTATCCCATTGATAAGCAGAATAAAAGCGTTGCTCGCGACCGCTGCTGTCGAGCCTGCTGATGCCGCCCTGGCCGCTGCCCAACCAGATTTGTCCGTCCTGGGCCGAGGCGCCGGAGGCGTCGGGCAAGGGGGCTATACGGATCAGTTCGCCACTGTGGCGATGCCAGAGGCCGTAACAGTTGCCTGGCGGGGAGGTGGCGGCGATCAGGGTGTCGGTCACGGCGATGCTGGCGATGTAGTGATTGAAGCGCGCCCAGTCCAGCGGTGTACCGCCCAAAGGAATGGGTGCGGTGCCGCCGAGTGGCTGCCGCGGCTGGCCGGCGCGGTGGCGTACTATCAGCGGTGGATAGTCGTCCGGTTCGCCTCTGTATTGCTGGCCGGTGAACACTTCGCCGTCTGTCGTTACCGCCAGGTGGCGAATCGACAGCTGCCTGTCTGCCAGCGTTGCCTGTTCCAGCAGTGCACCTGTGGTGGCATCGAGATAGCTCAGGCTGGGCGCCATGCTATTCAGGTTGAGCGGCTCCCGCCCCAGGGTGTGCACACCGCCCACCCCCACCACCAGATTGCCGTTGGGCAGCAGGCGAATTTCGTGCGGGCCAGTGCCGAAGCCCCGGTATTCCGCCACCTTTTCCAGCCTGCCCGCCGCCAGCTCGTAGACGCCGATGATACCTTCGCTGCTGTTGCTGACCCCTTCGGTGGTAAACAGGCGGCGGCCGTCGGCGCTGAACACGCCGTGACCGTAATAATGGCGCCGGGGATCGGCCGCGCGCACCTGCAACAGGCGACCTTCGGCATGGTCGAACAGACAGAGAAAGCCGCCCGGGCGTCGGGCATGGCAAATCGCCAGCGGCAGATGAGGATGCACCGCCATGCCGTGGCCCCGGTCGGGCAGCGGCAGCTCATAGCGCAGGCTGCCATCCAGATTGAGTGCCTGTACCACATAGCGGTTTTGATCCCGGCGACCGCCGCCGAGCAAATAGCTCTGCGAACGACGGGGCAGGGCGCAACCGGCCAGCCCCAGGCTGTACAAGACGCCGACGGCGGACAGGCCTTTCAGAAACCGGCGCCGTTGCATCAGTCACCGTCCGTAGCGTTGAAGCCCAGGTTCAGGCCCAGGTCTCCGGGCAGCCGCTGTTTCAGCTGATAACCCAGCTGATCGAAGGACAGCTTGAAGCGCAGCAGGGCGGCGTAGCGATCCCCTTCCAGCCAGTAGCCCAGGCTGTCGCCTGCGGGCAGATGTTCAAGGGTGTCGGCAAAGGCATGATCCAGAGCCGTGATGACGGCGGCATGACCCGGGTCTTGTTGTTGCGAGTCTTGAAGGTAGGTGCGGATGCCGCCATGGCGGTATTCCTGCTCCAGAGAAATCAGGCTGGTGCGCATGAAGTGCAGCGACTGACCGCTGCGCCAGGCTTCGGCAAACAGCGGCCGGGGGTGTTCGACGGTGTTCAGCGGCAACACCAGTTTCTTTTCGATGCGATCGTAACGGTGAGCAAGCTGACCCAGGATCTGGGTCAGCAGGGCAGTGGTACCACCCTGTTGCCGCATCAGCGCCAGCTGTTGCTGGTAACCATCGACATCATGCCAGGCGGCGCTGAGCTGCCGGCCATTAGCGGCCAGCCGGGTGCCGATTTCCGGCACCAGCAGGCAGCGCTGGCTGGGTGTGAGGTCGCTTTCCAGCAGGTATTCCATGGCGCCCAGGGTGGTGGTGGCCCCCTGATACTGGATGGGCTTGTCCTGTTCGGCGGCGGTGAGCTGGCGTTGCAGTTGCTTGCCGGTGGTGTCTTTCTTGTCGGGCCAGAATTGAAAGGCGAAGCTCAGGCCTTCGGCATCCAGCGGGCCGCCGCTCTGCCCCTGATGGGCGCTCCAGGCGGCGAAGCTGCTGCGCCAGTGTTGCTTGAGCCCGGCCAGTGACTCCTGCGGTGGGGCAGACGATGGCGGCAGGCAATAATCGGCACCGGCCTGTTGCAGCCTATCCAGCTCGCCGGCGAGCCGAACTGCCTGCTGGCGCATGAAGGTCAGGTGATGATCGGCGAGGGTCTGCAGGGCGGAATCAACCGGAGGCTGGCTCTGGCAGGCAGTCAAGGTGCCGAGGGTGGCGAGCAGTAACAGGGACTTCTTCATAGGGACTCCAGAAAGGCGATAAGCCGGGCACGTTCGTCGCTGCTCATGGAGATGACGCTTTGTTTGGCGGCGTCGGCTTCACCGCCGTGCCATAGAACGGCCTCCAGCAGGGTGCGGGCCCGGCCGTCATGCAGGTAATGGGCCTTGTTGCCGGCGACTTCGCCGGCATAGCCCAGGCCCCATAACGGCGGCGTGCGCCATTCGCGGCCGCTGGCTTCAAACTCGGGTCTGTTGTCGGCCAGCCCCTCACCCATGTCGTGCAGCAGCAGGTCGGTATAGGGATAGATTTTCTGGTGACTCAGGGCCGGACTCTGGTGCTTGCCTGTGGTGTAAGAGGGGGTATGACAGCCGCTGCAGCCCAGAGCCAGAAACAGTTGTTCGCCGGCCATGACGTCCGGATCATTCAGGTTACGCCGGGCGGGTACCGCCAGATGCTGGCTGTAGAAAGTGACCGAGTCCATGATGGCTTCGCTGACTTCCGGCTCGCCACCATCGGGATACCGACCGCACCCCTGAGCCGGGGTGCAGTCGTCGTCTGGAACCAGTGCGGAGCTTAATCCCATGTCACCGGCAAAGGCGCCGGCATTCTGCTGACGTAGATTCGGCTGCCCGGCTTTCCAGCCGAAGCGGCCGACGACGGTGTTCTCGGCGGCGATGTCCCACACCCGGTTGGCGCGACCACTGATGCCATCGCCGTTGCTGTCTTGCGGATCATCGCGCACCAGCAGCTCGGTTTCATCGATGGCTTCGAGCAGACCCAGGCCAATCATGGGCGGGGCGATACGGGACGAGAACAGGGTATCCGGATGCAACTCGCCGTAACCGGGCTCGGCCACCACCAGCTGTGGCCGGCGCAGCTCCACCCTGGTGCCATCACCCAGGATGACGTCGTGGGCCTGGTAGTCGATCTGTACCTTGCCCTCGGGGCGGGCGCCGGGAATGGCCATATCCTGCAGCTGGCCGCCATAGGTGGGCTCGTTGATCACGCCGTGTACGCGCAACCACTCCTGCTGCTCGGGGCTGCCGTCGGCCGGGATCGACAGGCGCACCAGCATGCTGACCGCGTTGTCGTCGGCAAACTGCGGCGGGTGGCCGCGGCCGTCCTTGACATGACAGCTCTGGCAGGCGTTGGTGTTGAACAGGGGGCCCAGGCCATCGCGGGCATCGGTGGTGGCCGGTGCCATCACCCAGGGGTTGCGGAAGAAGCTGTTGCCGACCGAGAAATCCAGTCGTTTTTCAAAGCTGAGGTTGGCGGCGGGCATGGAAAAGGCGTTGGCACCGGTTTTATCGGTGGTGGTGTCGCCACCGGGTTTGGCCGGGTTGGCCTGTGCGTTCAACACCAGGGTGGCGCCGAGCAGCAAGCTGCCGAGTCGGAAAAACATAGAGACTCCAGAATAAAGAGCACGCCTTAAAGATCAGACTGTTGAGCGGGAAGCTCCGGAAAGTCGGTCAAAGGGGCGGTGGGGCAGATCCCTTTGGCCTCTTGCTGGCACAGGGGCAACCTGTTACCTGTCGCCAGAAGATCCGTTGATAGTCTGATGTTCAAGGTGTGCTGTCGAGGGGAGGAGACGACGCTGTGGCGCCGCCCTCCCGCTACGTTGTTATTGATAGTTGTTATTGGTACTAGTTATTGAAATTTTCGGATTTGAACTCAGAACTCGTGATCGGCGGTGTCCGGGCTCAGGTTGTTGATGCCGATGGTATTGGCGGCCAGCTCGATGGCGCGGGTCTGCGCGACCAGGGCGTCGATGGCTTCCTGCACCAGTTGGTTACCGGCCGGGTTGTCGGCGGCGATCAGCTGATCGAAATACACCTTGTTCAGTTCGGCAGACTCCACCAGGCGGTAGACGCCTTGCTCGCTCTCACGCATCTGCATGCCGATCTGCCTGGCGGCATCCGCATCCTGCTGGGCCACCAGTTGCAGCAGTGAAGGACCCTGCAGAGTGCTGCCGTCGATGCGCTGATACTCACCGAACATCAGGTTAACGATACCTTTCTCGTTGTAGTAATGAGAGTGGTGGGTGTTGTCTGAGAAGCAGTCGTGTTCGTCTTCTACCGAGTTGGCCACCAACGCCACCTTCATCCGTTCACCGGCCAGTTCGCCCAGTGACAGGGAGCCCATGCCGAACAGCATGCGGCGCAGGCCTTCTTCGGCGGGCAGGGCGGTCAGCTCGGCACGATAGTTGTCGGTCTGGCCTGACTGCCACTGGCTGCTCATCCAGCCCAGATCGCTTATCAGCAGCTGACTGGCGGCTTGCAGGTAGTCTCGGCGGCGATCGCAGTTTCCATTGGTGCAGTCGGCACCCAGCGCATAGTCGGTGTAGGGACGCTCGCCGGCACCGGAGGCGGTACCATGCAGATCCTGGCCCCAGAGCAGAAACTCGATGGCATGATAGCCGGAGGCCACGTTGGCCTCGGAGCCCGCCAGTTCATTCAGGCTGGCCAGCAGCTCGGGAGTGATGTCGCCGACATCCAGCCGCTCACCACCGACCTGCAACACCCTGTTGGCGATGATGTTGGCGGTGGCGCCGTCGTTGCCCAGCTCGTGCTGGTAGTCGGTCGCGACATAATCGATCAGACCTTCATCCAGCGGCCAGGCGTTGAGCTGGCCTTCCCACTCGTCTACTACCGGGTTGGCGAAACGGAAGGTTTCCGACTGCTGATAAGGTACCCGGGCGGCTTTCCAGGCAGTGCGTGCCTGAGCCAGGGTCTGCTCACCGGGGTTGGCCAACAACTGCTTGATGGCTACATCCAGCTGCTCGGCAGCAGTCAGGGAGTCGGCGTACACCGCATGAGCGATATCGGCGTAGTGCTCGACGACTTGTTGCTGGCTGACGGCGGGGGGGCTGGTCTGGGCGCAGCCGCTCAGCAGTGCGCCGATGGCGGCGGCGAGCACGAGTTTCGGGTAAGGCATCCAAGTATCCTTATGGCTATGCGTTTGAGAATCGTTTGTATTATCGAACAGGATAGTAGCGTTTTTCGTCAAGTAGTCGCAAGAAATAGCAGAAAAGAATATCTGGCTTCGTATGGGGGATGTCCTTTCTTTCAGTTTCACGCCTGACGCATCACTCGGCAATATCGGCCATCACGGCGCCAAGCAGGGCCTGCAGGCTGTCGGCGGCGATACCGACCGACAATCCGCGCTTGCCGCCGGACACCAGCACGAAAGGATGCTGCCGTGCCGAGGCGTCCAGTATGGTGGGCAGCCGCTTCTTCTGGGCGAAGGGGCTGATGCCGCCTACCTTGTAACCGGTCAATTTTTCCGCCTTGGCCGGTGGCATCATGTCGAGTTTTTTCACCCCGGCGGCCTTGGCCAGCCGCTTGAGACTCACCTTGCCGGAAGAGGGCACCAGCGCCACCACTACCCCTTGCTCCCCTTCGGTCAACAGCGTTTTGAACACCTGATCCAGCGGTACTTGTAATTGTTCGGCTGCGTGCGCACCGAAGTCATCCAGGGTGGTGCACTCATACTGGTGCTGGGTAAAGGTAGCCTTTTGTTTTTCCAGAAACAGGATGGCGGGAGTCATAAAAAAGTCCGAAATGGTGAAGGGAAACAGGGCTCGATTATGCAATGTTTTTTTGAGCGATTGAATCGGTGATGACACCACCGCTTGTGGCAGCCGGCAGCTTCATGTTAACAAGACACCTTTGGTTATCCGTAGTGGATGACACCACCTTAACATCAGAGAGAAATATCATGCTGCCCCTGGTTATTCAGTTATTCCCGTTATGGGCGTTGTTATTGTCGGTTCTTGCCTTTGTTCAGCCAGAGCTGTTTGTCGGGCTCAAGGGACAGATAGTGCCGCTGCTGACCGTTATCATGTTGTGCATGGGGCTGACGCTGAGTTTCAAGGATTTTCGCAATGTGCTGGCCAGCAGAAAGGCGCTGCTGATCGGCGTGGTACTGCAGTTTTCCGTGATGCCGCTGGTGGCCTTGCTGATTGCCACCCTGTTCGGCTTCGATGCCGAGCTGACCGTGGGCATGTTGCTGGTGGGCAGCGTGGCCGGTGGTACTTCCTCCAATGTAATGTGTTACCTGGCCAAGGGGGATACGGCGCTGTCGATTTCGATGACGGCAATCTCCACCTTGCTGGGTGTGGTACTCACCCCTGTGCTGGTGGCGCTGCTGGTAGGACAAAGTGTAGATGTACCTGTGCAGTCCATGCTCATCAGCCTGCTGCAGGTGGTGGTGGCGCCGGTGCTGCTGGGGGTGGTTATCAATTACCTTGCCGGTGGGCTGATACGGAAGCTGGAGCCGGTGCTGCCGTTATTCTCCATGACCGCCATCGTGTTGATCATTGCCATCGTAGTGGCGCTGAACGCGGGCAACATCGCCCATATCGGCGGCATAGTGGCGCTGGCGGTGGTGCTGCACAACAGCTGTGGTTTGCTGCTGGGCTATGGTATTACCGCCCTGATGGGGTTCGACAGGAAAGTCTGCCGGACCATCGCCTTCGAGGTGGGGCTGCAAAATTCCGGTCTGGCGGCGGCGCTGGCGATGAAGTTCTTCACCCCGGCCGCGGCCTTGCCTGGCACCCTGTTCAGCGTGTGGCATAATATTTCCGGTTCCCTGCTGGCCGGCTATTGGGCCAAGAAACCTCTCGTGGATACAGTCGTTTCGGGCGAAATAGTAAATAAAGCGTAAGTAAAGGATAGGATGTTCGCTTACTCCATTGTGAATTGAAAGATGGAGTTGTTACCTGAATTAGGGAGCTACGTTAGGGTGAGGTTATTAATCGATACAGATCACAATTTCCAAAGAAAAACAGAGGATGCTGCCCTGTTTGAAATTCACTCATTTAGACAGGGCGACTCTCAGAATGTTGTGCGGCACGACAAATAACGGGACGGTTGGAATATGAACATTCACGTTCTCGCCTTTGGTTGTCAGCAGGTTTCGGGGTTAGTGACTGTTTAGGTTCTGCATCTGGCATGACATAATCTGCTATTAGAGTGAGGAAGTCGTCAGGATAGTTGACATCTTATTCGAGGGTTGAATACCTACATTCTATCCGTCTAGTTAGTATCATTATCTTACTAAAAAATTAATTTTTCTCTGTATATGAGATATCATCTCCATGGTCAGGGGGCGAGCATACTTTCAACATGGATGTTTTATAGACGAAAGTACACCTCTATGTGGAATTTTCATCATTTGGTTCTGAAAAATGCACCATATTTTTCGTGCCAAGTCCAAAGGGTTAACGTTGGATAAAGAATGCTCGCCCCCTGTATTCATGGTTAATTTACAGCTCCAATGATTATAAGGATATTTTATGAAAAAAATTATTGCCGTAGCAGCACTGATTGCATCCGTCCCTTTTTCTAATATTGCAGTGGCTGATGAGGATATTGGTTGTGGTCTCGGCTCTATGGTATTTGCCGGAAAATCTGGCAAAGTCTCTAAGGTTCTGGGTGCAACAACCAATGGTACTTCAGGTAACCAAACCTTTGGTATTACTTTTGGCACTTTGGGTTGCGACGGTACGGGTACCGTGACTTCATCACAGAAACTGGCTATGTTCATCGATGGTAACATGGATAACCTGGCTCGTGATATGGCGAAGGGTGAAGGGGAAACACTTGCAACACTCTCCGAGGTTTGGGGTATTCAACCAGCGGACAAATCTGAATTTAACGCTGTTGCTCAAGAAAATTTTGCAGCCGTTTTTGGTTCGGAAAATGTGACGTCTCAAGAGGTGTTGGTTAGTTTAAATACGCTGATCGTACAAAACAAAACACTGGCTGGTTACCGTATCTAATTATGAATATAGGGTAAAGTGCTCCTTAGGGAGCACTTTTTATAATTCTCTTATGTTCATTTTCACTAAAAACTGATTAAATATAAGAAGTATAAGGGTGGCAACGGTATCTCATGAAGTTTTCGACGGTCAGTTTTGTTTCTATTCTCAGTCTTTCCTTCACCTTTTATCCTTTTACAGCCGGTGCTTCTTCGTTTAATCATGATAAATATAATGTTGCAGATTTATCTCAAAATCCATACTGGTTAAAGCTGGGGCATTATCTTTTAAAGCCGTTACGCGGCCCTGTCAGCACCGTCAGGGAAGGGTCATTCTTTCTTTCTCCTGATGGAAAAGTGAACCCATATTCCGAGCTTGTCGCGACTATTGATAAGTTGTACAACAATGATCCTGATGTGGCCGAAATAAGCCAGTGTCAATATCCTGCACGCTACGCCTGGTTGGAGTCATTACATGGCCGAAGCGTACAGCTCGACTGCACCGAGTTAGAAAGGTGGCGTGATGTTTTGGAGCCTGAGGGATTGACACTCGTGTTTCCAACTGCATTTATGAATAACCCTTCCTCCATGTTTGGGCATACTTTATTAAGAGTGGATGCTAAGAATCAAACTCGCAATAAAGAATTGGTGGCTTTTGCTATCAACTTCGCAGCTGAACCAGAAAGTCAGGACAACCCCGCTTTATTTGCAATAAAAGGGCTGGCAGGGAGTTACCCAGGCAGGTTCACGGTTATGCCTTATTATAGAAAAGTTCGTGAATATAATGACATGGAGTCGCGAGATATTTGGGAGTATAAACTTGACCTGAGTGAAGGTGAGGTTGATCGTATCTTGTTACATTTGTGGGAAATGCGACATGCTGAGTTTGACTATTATTTTCTAGATGAAAATTGTTCTTACCAATTGCTCGCGTTACTTGAATTAGCAAGAGATGATTTGTCTCTCATAAAGGACTTTCCTCTGCAAGCCATTCCATCCGATACGGTCGAGACGCTGGCAAAAAATGACCTGTTAGATGTACCAAAGTATCGCGCCGCTTTTGGGACGCGATTATTGCATCAAGCCAATGAAATAGAACCATCACTGTTTGATGCGGTGGTTAAAGCAAAAAATGGTGACTATCCCTCATCTGACGAGTTTACGTCTTCAGAGCGTGCCGCTATTTTGGAACTCGCTTATGAGTGGCTTAATTTTGAACTGTACGATAAGGCTTTAGAGCGAGATAGCACGGCCAAACGCTTAACGCGGTTATTGCACCAACGCAGTAGAATAACCGTAGAGTCTCCTTTTTCACCCGTTCCGGCTCCTCGGGTGTCGCCTGAGCAAGGGCATGCCTCGGCAAGGGTTGGCGCAGGGCTGCAAACGAGTAAATATTCGACAGATAAAATAACATTGGAATGGCGAGCGGCGTACCATGATGTGCTGGATTCCCAAGCGGGTTTTATTCCTGGCGCTCAAATCAGTTTTTTGGATACACAATTGAGTGTTGATAGCGATCGCAATGCTAAGCTTGATCGTTTCTATTTCTTAGATGCGATGGCATTGGCACCGAGTAATAGGGTTTTTGAGAGTCTGGCGTGGAATGCTAGAGCAGGTTTTGACCGCAAACCCATGAATGAAAAACAAACAGGCCGGTGGTTTGTTCAAGGCGGTACCGGCAAAGCTTGGGGTCGTTCGGACAAACTTCATGCGTATTCATTATTTTCTACTGAGATCAGTCATGGTGAGCTGACTGATCATGACATCACTGTGGGCTTGGGTGTGGAAGCAGGGTTGCTCTACCAAACGGCAGACAGTCACCGTGTCGGCATACAAGGGCAATATCTGGCATTAATCGATTCATCGGCCGAGCAAGATGCATCACTGATGGCAAGTTGGCACTGGAGCTTTAATCGAAACTGGGCGGTGCGCAGCCAGGTTCAGTACCAACATTGGCATATGGAAGATACGACAGCGAAACTCACGGCGTATCTTTATTACTAATACCAATTCAATTGACAAATCGTTCTAGTGAATTGGTATATCGATTCGAACAAAAAGGGGCCGCCCCAGCGACCCGTTCAGGCACCTCCCTGTTACGCTCAGGACAAGCCTCTGACCGCCAGGGCTGGGTAAGATGGTAGGCCCGAGCCCCTGGGGGATATTACCCGGTGTTGCGCATACCGGCGGCGATGCCGGCGATGGTGACCATGAGCGCCTGATCCAGCACCGGGTGAATCTCACCCTGCTGGCGCGAACGGTTCAGCAACTCGGCCTGCAAGACGTTGAGCGGATCCGTGTAGGGATTGCGCAACTTGATGGACTCTTTGATCCAGGGCTCATCGGACAGTAGCTCCGCTTCCTCTTTAAGCTGTAAGACCAGCGTCATGCTGGCCTGTAGCTCGCTACGCAAGCGTTTGCCCAGCGGCTTGAGCCCGGCCGGTACCAGCAGGCTGTCGTAGTAGGCGGCCAGGCCGGGATCGGCCTTGAGGAACACCATCTCGAGCATGTCGAGCCGGGCGCGAAAGAAGGGCCAACGCTTGTGCATGGCCATCAGGGTGCTTTCCTGCCCGTCGGCTATCACCTTTTCCAGCCCCTTGTGGGCACCAAGCCAGGCGGGCAACATCAGCCGATTCTGGGTCCAGGCGAAAATCCAGGGAATGGCGCGCAGGCTTTCCACTCCGCCGTTGGGCTTGCGCTTGGCCGGACGAGAGCCGAGCGGCAGCTTGCCCAGCTCCAGTTCGGGGGTGGCGGCGCGGAAATAAGGCACAAAGTCCGGCTCGTCGCGAATAAGCGAACGATAGTGGGCGCAGGACACGTCGGCCATGGTGTCCATCAGCTCGCGCCATCGAGGCTCGGGCTCGGGCGGCGGCAGCAGGTTGGCTTCCAGCACGGCGCCGGCATAGAGGGCGAGGCTGTCGATGGCCACCTTGGGCAGGCCGAACTTGAAGCGGATCATCTCGCCCTGCTCGGTGACCCGCAGACCACCGAGGGTAGAGCCGGGAGGCTGGGCCAGAATGGCCTGCCGCGCCGGACCGCCGCCGCGGCCCAGGCTGCCGCCCCGGCCGTGGAACAGGGTCAGTTTGATCTGTTCCTGCTCGCTGATGGCCACCAGTTTTTCCATGGCACTGTACTGGGCCCAGCCCGCGGCCATCATGCCTGCATCCTTGGCCGAGTCGGAGTAGCCGATCATCACGAACTGACGACCCTGCAGATAACCGCGATACCAGGGCAGATGATACAGCTGCTCGATGACCTCGGCACCGTTGTTGAGATCGTCCAGGGTTTCGAACAGGGGCGCCACCGGCAGCGGGAAATCGACGCCGCACTCTTTCAGCAGCAGTTGCACCGCCAGCACATCGGACGGGGCGCCGGCCATGGAGATGATGTAGATGCCGAAGGCGTCTTGCGGGTGATCGGCAATCACCTTGCAGGTATCCAGCACTTCTTTGGTGTCGGCGCTCGGTTGCCACTGGCGCGGCAGCAGCGGGCGACGGGAATTGAGCTCGTTGAGCAGAAACGCCTGCTTGTCGGCTTCGCTCCAGTCGGCGTAATCACCGAGACCGAGGTAACGGGTGATTTCGGCGAGGGCCTGGGTGTGGCGTTCGCCGTCCTGACGCACATCCAGCTTGAGCAGATGGATGCCGAAACAGGCTACCTTGCGGATCACGTCCAGCAGCAGGCCGTCGGCAATCTTGCCGAGACCGCACTCTTGCAGCGAGCGATAACACAGCTCCAGCGGCTGGCGCAGTTGCTCAGTGGTAGTGATCAGATCCCGGGCATCGGTGCTCTGGCCCTGCACCCTGGCGTTGAGGTGCATCAGGGTTTCGCGCAGATCTTCGCGCAGGGTGCGCAGTATGGCCCGGTAGGGTTCGTCGCTCTGATCGGCGGCACGATAGAGCTCATCATTGGCCTGGGACATCGACAGCTCGGACACCAGTTCCTGGATGTCGTTGAGAAACAGTGAGCTGGCCATCCAGCGGCCGAGCAGCAGTACTTCCCGGGTCACCCTGGCGGTCACGAAGGGGTTGCCGTCCCGGTCGCCGCCCATCCAGGAGGCAAAGCGCACCGGAGCAGCGTCCAGCGGCAACCGGATGCCCAGCTGTTCATTCAACTGGCTGTCGAGCTGGCGCATGAACTTGGGCAGGGCAGGCCAGAGGCTGTTTTCGATCACCGCAAAGCCCCACTTGGCTTCGTCGACCGGGGTCGGCCGCTGGGAACGAATTTCGTTGCTGTGCCAGGCCTGGGTGATCAACTGCTCGACCCGGGCCAGCAGCTCGGTTTTTTCCGTCTCCGGCAGATCCAGTTCCAGCGCCGCCAGGCAGTCGTTGAGCTGAACGTGTTTGTGGATAAAGGTGCGGCGGGTCACTTCTGTGGGGTGGGCGGTCAGCACCAGTTCGATATCCAGTGCATCCACCGCCGCCTTGATGCTGTCTTCATTTACGTCGGCGGTTTTCAGCCGCTCGAACACCTGGCTGAGCGGGCCGGAGCCGGCTTGATGCTGGGTTTCCCGGGAGATGGTATGAAACTGTTCGGCCACGTTGGCCAGGTTGAGAAACTGACTGAAGGCTCGAGCTACCGGCAACAGTTCATCGTCACTCAGGTGCTTGAGGGTATCCAGCAATTGCTGTTGATCGTCATCGTTACCCTGGCGGGCCGATTTGGCCAGTTGGCGAATGGTTTCTATCTTGTCGAGAAAGGCCTGACCGTGGTGATCCTTGATGGTGTCGCCCAACAGTTGCCCCAGCAGGCCGACGTTGGCCCTGAGTGCTGCGTGATTATCCATATCTGCCTCATCTGTATAATTGTTATAGCTTGTTTCCGCTGAATGTTATCTAGCCACCTTTCGCTATACCGGTCAATCTTGCCGAAGACGGACCGGCATTTTTGGGATCTGTTTCGCTAAATACAGGGTGGAGGGGCTGAGGGGGAGGAGTGAAGTCGGGGCAGAAGGGCAAGGGTCGGCTCCGCCGATACGTCATATGATATGACACTCGCTGCTTCAGCCTGCCGTGAATATCCACTGGCTATTCGGCCAGGCTGCAACGGTGAGTGTCATTCTCCGTAGCGTGTTGGAGGAGGCAATCTTGTTGCCTCTTTTCCGCACGCAGTAGACGACTACTTCTTCTCTATGCAGAAACGGCTGACCAGCTGTTGCAGCACGTCTACGGTTGGTTTGACGAAGGACAGGTCCAGGTATTCGTCTGGCTGGTGTGCCTGGGCGATGTGGCCCGGGCCCAGCACTATGGTCTGGCAGCCCAGCTGATTGATAAAAGGCGCCTCGGTGCAGTAGTTGACCGCTTCGGCCTTGTGACCGGACATGGCTTCCGCCGCCTGGACCAGCTCGCCTTCCGGATCCGTGCCATAGGCCGGAATGGGCTCGTGCAGGTGAGTCAGTTCCAGCGTCTTGGGATACTGCTCCCTGATCGGCTCCAGCGCATGGTGCAGCAGGCCCAGCAGCTCGTCGGGGCCCACGCCGGGGATGGGACGCATGTCGAAGTGCAGTTCGCAGCAGGCACAGATGCGGTTGGGGCTGTCGCCGCCATTGATATGACCCAGGTTGAGGGTGGGCTGGGGCACCTTGAAATGGTGATTTCCGTAGTTTTCCTTCAGCTGGCGCTGCAGATCCAGCAGGCGCCCCATTACCTGATGCATGATTTCCAGCGCGTTGATGCCGTTGGCCGGGTCCGAGCTGTGACCACTTTTACCGGTGATGCGAATGGCTTCCGACATGTGGCCCTTGTGCATCATCACGGGTACCAGGCCGGTGGGCTCACCGATGACCGCGTAATCGGGCTTGATGGACATGGCGCTGGCGATGGCGCGGGCACCGGCCATGGTGGTTTCTTCGTCGGCGGTGGCCAGAATGCGGATGGGCTTGGTGAGTTTGCCCAGATCCAGGTCTTTCAGCGCTTCCACGATAAAGGCGAAGAAACCTTTCATGTCGATGGTGCCGAGGCCGTAAAGTCGGTTGCCTTCTTCGGTGAGCTTGAACGGGTCCTTGGTCCAGCGGCCCGGATCAAACGGCACCGTATCGGTATGGCCGGCCAGCAGCAGGCCGCCATCGCCTTCGCCCTTGGTGGCCAAAAGATTGAACTTGCCGGGCAGGTCGGGCAGTTCGGTCACCTCGACCGCAAAACCGAGCTGGCTGAACCAGTCCGCCAGCAGTCGGATCACCTGCTCGTTACTCTGATCCCAGCTGCTTTCTGTGCTGCTGATGGAGGGGAGGGCGATGATGCTGCGGTACATGTCCAGCAGTTTGAGCGATGTCATAGGATCTCCGTCGGAAATTATCTAATTTAAATTCAACACAATTGCATAAATATGTTTTTATTGCTAGGCTGCCAACTTGTTCTTTTCCGGGTAACTAGCGTAACAGATGGCCATGTATTTCCTCTCTTCGATACAGCGACGACGACAGCTCGCCTGAGCCTTTTCTCTAGGGTGACATAAGCCCTGAAAACACGCTAGGCTGACGCCTGCATCTATACCAAGCCGAATTCAAACTGACGGATACGCCCATGTTAAAAGCTGCAATTATTGGTGCCAGTGGTTATACCGGAGCCGAGCTGGCCGGCCTGATCCAGCGTCACCCCAATCTGACTCTGTCCGGCCTCTATGTGTCTGACGGCAGCCAGGATGCGCATAAATCGTTCGCAAGCCTGCACCCGCGCTGGCGCGGCGTGATTGACCTGCCTTTGCTGCCGCTGGATGAAGAAGCCCTGAGCCGCATTCATACCGAAGCAGATCTGGTGCTGATGGCCACCGCCCACGAAGTGAGCCACGATCTGGCGCCGGGTTTTCTGGCCAAGGGGCTGCCGGTATTCGATTTGTCCGGTGCCTTCCGGGTACCCGGCGAAGGCTTCTACGAGCGCTTCTATGGTTTTCAGCATCAGCATGGTGACTTGCTGAGCCAGGCCGCCTACGGTCTGGCCGAATGGAATCAGGACACCATCAAGGCGGCGAAGCTGATTGCCGTGCCCGGCTGCTATCCCACCGCCTCGCTCAGCGCACTCAAGCCGTTGCAGGCCGCGGGCCTGATTGCCGAGGGCAGCAGGCCGATTATCAGTGCCGTATCCGGCGTCAGCGGTGCCGGCCGCAAGGCAAGCATGGCCAACAGCTTCTGTGAAGTCA
The DNA here is from genome assembly GCF_046521305.1 of Oceanisphaera submarina. Taxonomy (NCBI): domain Bacteria; kingdom Pseudomonadati; phylum Pseudomonadota; class Gammaproteobacteria; order Aeromonadales; family Aeromonadaceae; genus Oceanisphaera; species Oceanisphaera submarina. The sequence continues at coordinate 222,873 of NZ_JBKGFN010000004.1, forward strand.
GCTTCAAGCCTTATGGCGTACTCAATCATCGCCATCAGCCGGAAATCAGCCATCATCTGAGCAATCAGGTTGTATTCCAGCCGCATCTGGGCAACTTTATTCGTGGTATTCTCGCCACCATCTATGTGCAGCTGAACGACGATGTCAGCGACGAGCAGATTGCCGTCGCTTACCAGCAGGCATACCAGGGGCAGAAAATCGTGCGCCTGACCGGCCAGTGGCCGCAGATCAACGATGTGGCGGGTACGCCCTTCTGCGACCTGCACTGGGCCCGGGACGGCAACCAGCTGATCGTGGTGTCGGCGATAGACAATCTTTTGAAAGGCGCGGCCAGTCAGGCCATCCAGTGTATCAATATTCACCAGGGATTCTCGCCGCTGGCGGGCCTGGTTCAGGAGTAATCAAGGATGACAATGCAACCATCATCGCAGTCGCCGCTGGTCGTAAAATTGGGTGGCACCCTGCTGGAAAGCGACAAGGCCCTGGCGGCCCTGTTTACTACCCTCAAGGCATTTTTCGACGACTCGGGCCGTCCGTTGCTGCTGGTTCATGGCGGCGGCGTGCTGGTAGACAACCAGCTCAAGGCCATGGGCCTGACCTCCACCAAGAAAGACGGCCTGCGGGTGACCCCTTTCGATCAAATTCCGGTTATCGCCGGTGCCCTGGCCGGCACCGCCAACAAGCTGTTGCTGGCTCAGGCGATCGCGCACGACATCAAGTCGGTCGGCCTGTGTCTGGCAGACGGCGGCCTGTGCCGGGTCAGCCAGCTGGATCCCGAGCTGGGCGCCGTGGGTCAGATTGAAGGCGGTGACGCCACCCTGATCAACACCCTGCTGGCCGGAGGCTTCCTGCCGGTGGTCAGCTCCATCGGCATTACCTTCGACGGCCAGCTGATGAACGTGAATGCGGATCAGGCCGCCACCGCCATTGCCGAGATTCTGGATGCGGACCTGGTGATGCTGTCGGATGTGAGCGGCATTCTCGACGGCAAGGGCCAGCGTATCGCCGAACTGAACGAGGCGGACGCCCTGGAGCTGATGCAACAGAACATCATCAAGGACGGCATGGCGGTCAAGGTCAAGGCGGCGCTCAAGGCCACCAAGATCCTGGGCAAACCGGTGGCCGTGGGCAGCTGGCGCTATCCGGAGCAATTGTTGTCGCTGCTGGCCGGCGAGTCCGAGTACGGCTCTCGGATTTCCCATTAAGGAGGCGTTATGCAGCATTTACTGAGCCTGAAAGATTACAGCAAACAACAAATCGAACAGATCCTGAGCCTGGCCAAAGACCTCAAGGCCAACCCGGCCAAATATGCCGACGCTCTCAAGGGCAAGAGCGTGGTTACCCTGTTCGAGAAACCCTCGCTGCGTACCCGGGTGACCTTCGACATCGGTATCAACCGGCTCGGTGGCCATGCGGTGTACCTGGACAGCCAGAATGGTGCCATGGGCAGCCGGGAAACGGTACAGGACTTTGCCGCCAACCTGTCTCGCTGGTCCGATGCCATCGTGGCCCGGGTATATGAGCACCAGACCCTGGTCGAAATGACAAAATATGCGCAAGTACCGGTGATCAATTCGCTTTGTAACCTGTATCATCCGTGCCAGGCGCTGGCGGACTTCATGACCATTGCCGAGCATCATGAGGATTTGAGCAAGATGCATCTGGTCTATGTGGGCGATGGTAACAACGTGACCAACTCACTGCTGCTGGCCGGTGCCATTCTGGGCTCTACCGTCACCGCCGTGTGCCCTCGTGGCCACAATGTGGATGCGCAGATCCTGAAGGAAGCCGAGGCGCTGGCTGCCGTCAGCGGCGCCCGGGTTCGGGTGACCGATAACCTCGATGAAGTGGAAGGCATTGATGTGCTCTATACGGACACCTGGGTGTCCATGGGCGATGAAACGCCATTGGAGCAGGTGAAGGAAATCTTCATGCCGTATCAGATCAATCAGGCCATGCTCGACAAAACCGGAGCCAAACAGGTGCTGCATTGCCAGCCTGCCCACAGGGAGTGGGAAATAACTTCCGAGGTGATGGATGGCCCTGCCTCCTTTATCCTCGACCAAGCTGAAAATCGCATGCACGTCCAGAATGCCGTGCTGCTGACATTGATTAACAGGGATATTCATTAATGAGCCAATTCAAAAAAATTCTGCTGGCCTATTCTGGCGGTCTGGACACTTCTGCCATCATTCCGTGGTTGAAAGAGAACTACGAAGGTTGTGAAATCATCGCCTTCGTGGGGGATGTGGGTCAGGGCGCCGAAGAGCTGGAAGGCATCGAAGCCAAAGCCATCGCCTCCGGCGCGGTCAAGTGCATCGTGGCCGATTTGAAAGACGAGTTCGTAAACGACTATGTCTATCCGACCCTGACCACCGGCGCCATCTACGAAGGCACCTACCTGCTGGGTACCTCCATGGCTCGTCCTGTCATTGCCAAGGCCATGGCCGAAACGGCTCTGGCCGAAGGCGCCGAAGCCATTGCCCACGGTTGTACCGGTAAGGGTAACGATCAGGTACGTTTCGAAGGTGCCGTCGCGGCACTGGCTCCGCAGCTGGCGATTATTGCCCCCTGGCGGATCTGGGATATGCGCAGCCGTGAAGACCTGCTGAATTACCTGGCCGAGCGCAATATCAAGACTACTGCCAGTGCCACCAAAATCTATTCTCGTGATGCCAATGCCTGGCACATCTCCACCGAAGGTGGCGAGCTGGAAAGCACCTGGAACGAGCCATCCGAGCACGCCTGGACCTGGACCGTGTCTCCGGAGCAGGCGCCCGACAAGGCCGAGACTCTGTCACTGACCGTTGAGAAGGGCCGCATCGTGGCCATTGACGGCCAGGCCATGAGCCCGTATCAGGTGCTGGTTAACCTGAACGACCGTGCCGCCAAGCACGGCGTAGGTCGGGTCGACATCGTCGAGAACCGCCTGGTAGGCATGAAGTCTCGTGGCTGCTACGAAACTCCCGGTGGTACCGTGATGATGGCGGCCCTGCGTGCGGTAGAAGAGCTGGTGCTGGACAAGCCGACTCGCGCCTGGCGTGAGCGTGTGGGTGCCGAGTTCTCCCACCTGGTCTATGACGGCCGCTGGTTCACCCCGCTGTGCAAGGCGCTGCTGGCGTCTGCCGACGCTATCGCCGAAGACGTGTCCGGTGAAGTGGTGCTGAAGATGTACAAGGGTCAGGTAACGGCCATTCAGAAGTCTTCGCCCAACAGCCTGTACTCGGAAGAGTTCGCTACCTTCGGTGAGGACGAAGTGTACGACCAGAGCCACGCCGAAGGCTTTATCCGTCTGTACTCACTGGCCAGCCGCATCAAGGCGCTGAACAGCCTGAAAAAATAAGTGTTACTACACAGGGTAACGCTTAACCAGAGGGGGCTTTATGCCCCCTTTTTACTTTATAGCCGAAAGCAGTCAGTCGTGGCTGTAAGTTCAAGATAAAAACAGAGCCTGGATTTTGGTGTTTTCTTTGGCTGACAGCTTAAAGCTTACGGCGTACGGCTTTGTTTTCAGTATAATATCGCGCAACAATCAGGCAGACCCTTCACAGGTTTGGCTAAGCATCAATTTTAGCAATGTCGTCAAGGAGTAAAAGGTTATGGCACTTTGGGGTGGACGTTTCAGTCAGGCGGCAGATGCCAAGTTCAAGCAGTTCAATGATTCTTTGCGTTTCGATTATCGTCTGGCGGAGCAGGATATCGTCGGCTCCATTGCCTGGTCCCGGGCCCTGACGAAGGGCGGGGTGCTGACGGTGCAAGAGCAGCAGAAAATCGAGCTGGCACTCAACGACCTGAAACTCAAGGTCATGGAAGATCCCGAGCAGATCCTTCAGTCCGATGCGGAAGATATTCACTCCTGGGTCGAAGGCCACCTTATTTCGGCGGTCGGCGATCTGGGCAAGAAATTGCATACCGGTCGCAGCCGTAACGATCAGGTGGCCACCGATCTCAAACTGTGGTGCAAGCAGCAGGTTCCGCCGCTGCTGGCCAAGCTGGATGAGCTGCAAAAGCAGCTGGTAGCGGTGGCGCGTCAACAGCAGGCCACGGTACTGCCGGGTTATACCCACCTGCAGCGCGCCCAGCCGGTGACCTTCGCGCATTGGTGCCTGGCGTATGTAGAGATGCTGGAGCGGGACTTTACCCGACTGCAGGATGCACAGAAGCGCATGGATACCTGCCCGCTGGGCTCCGGCGCCCTGGCCGGTACCGGTTTTCCCATCGACCGTCATGATCTGGCTCACTCTCTGGGTTTTTCTTCCCCTACGCGTAACAGCCTGGATTCGGTGTCCGACCGTGACCATGTGCTGGAGCTGATGAACTGTGCCACCAATTCGATGATGCACCTGTCGCGCTTCGCCGAAGATTTGATTTTCTACAACTCCGGTGAATCCGGCTTCCTCGAACTGTCCGATCGGGTAACTTCCGGCTCCTCCCTGATGCCGCAGAAGAAAAACCCGGATGCCCTGGAGCTGATCCGTGGTAAATGCGGCCGGGTATTCGGTGCCTATGCGGGCATGATGATGACTCTGAAGGCGTTGCCGCTGGCCTACAACAAGGACATGCAGGAAGACAAGGAAGGCCTGTTCGACGCACTCGACACCTGGTATGACTGTCTGGAAATGGCCGAGATGGTGTTGCACGACATCAAGCTCAACGAAGACAAGACCCGGGAAGCGGCTCAGGGCGGCTATTCCAATGCCACCGAAATGGCCGATTATCTGGTATCCAAAGGCATTCCGTTCCGGGAAGCGCACCATATCGTGGGTGCCATAGTGGTACACGCCATCAGCAAGAAATTGCCGATGGAAGAGCTGCCCATGGCGGACTTCAAGGAATTCAGCCCGTTGATTGAAGAGGATGTCTACGGCAAGCTGTCGCTGGAGTCCAGCCTGGCCAGCCGTTGCGCCTTGGGTGGCGTGGCGCCGGATCAGGTTGAATTTGCCCTGAGCAGCGCCGAGCGCCGGCTCACGCAGCGGGATACTTCGGGTATTCATGTGCGCAGTGCACGGCTGACCGATTTGGATGCCATCGAGCGCATGGTGAACTACTGGGCCAACATCGGCGAGAACCTGCCCCGTACCCGCAAGGAGCTAATCCAGTCGGTGGGCGAGTTTGCGGTGACCGAGACCCAGGGGCAGATCAGCGGTTGCGCTTCCCTGTATGTGTATGACACCGGGCTGGCGGAAATTCGCTCCCTGGGTGTAGAGCCCGGCTTCCAGAACCAGGGCCAGGGCCGGGCGCTGGTGGAGAAAATCCTCAAGAAAGCCGAGGACATGGCCATTGAGCGCGTCATAGTGCTGACCCGGGTACCGGAGTTCTTCATGAAGCTGGGCTTCAGTGCCACCAGCAAGACGCTGTTGCCGGAGAAGGTGATGAAAGACTGCGATCTGTGCCCGCGCCTGCATGCCTGTGACGAGGTGGCGCTGGAAGTGGTACTGAAAGGCAAGACCGTTCTGATTGGCAAGAACAAGGTCGCCTGAAACCAAGGCAGACCATCTGAAACTAAAGCCCGGTTAATTGAAACAGGTTGCTTAAAAAATGACACGACCGGCTTGCATGCGCCGGTCAAATCCGTATAATTCAGCTCGCTTGGTGTATTGCCGAGCGAGCCGAAAGGCTCCTGTCAGGTAGCTCCTGGCGATACAGGCCCCCGATATGGCGGGCACCGTTGTTAAATCACACCCCCTCTTTTATCTGAAAGAGCAGGCGGTGCTGATTTTATGTTCTTTATCCAATTGGAGCTCTGGTAATGCAGAACCAAAGAATTCGTATCCGCCTGAAGGCATTCGATCACCGTCTGATCGATCAGTCTACTGCGGAGATCGTAGAAACTGCCAAGCGCACCGGCGCCCAGGTTCGCGGTCCTATCCCGCTGCCGACGCGCAAAGAGCGCTACACCGTACTGACATCTCCACACGTGAACAAAGATGCACGTGATCAGTATGAAATTCGTACTCACAAGCGTCTGGTAGACATCGTTGAGCCGACTGATAAAACAGTTGATGCTCTGATGCGTCTGGATCTGGCTGCTGGCGTCGACGTCCAGATCAGCCTGGGCTAATAACGGAGAGGTTTTATCAATGGCAATCGGTCTAGTAGGTCGTAAGCTGGGTATGACCCGTGTCTTCACCGAAGACGGCGTGTCCATCCCGGTCACCGTTATCGAAGTAGATGCCAACCGTGTTACCCAGGTTAAAACTCTGGAACTGGATGGCTATCAAGCTGTTCAGGTGACCACTGGCATCAAGAAAGCGAATCGTATCACCAAGCCTGAAGCGGGTCTGTTCGCTAAAGCTGGCGTGGAAGCGGGTCGCGGTCTGTGGGAATTCCGCCTGGGTTCAGGTGAAGGCGAAGGTATCGAAGTCGGTGCCGAGCTGAAAGTAGACATCTTCAACGATGTCAAGAAAGTAGACGTTACCGGTACTTCTAAAGGTAAGGGTTTCGCTGGCGCTGTTAAGCGTTGGAACTTCCGTACCCAGGACATGACTCATGGTAACTCCTTGTCACACCGCGCTCCGGGTTCAATTGGTCAAAACCAATCACCGGGTAAAGTGTTCAAAGGCAAGAAAATGGCCGGTCACATGGGTGCTGAGCGTGTAACCACGCAAAACCTGGAAGTGGTCCGCGTTGATGTTGCTCGTAACCTGCTGCTCATTAAAGGTGCAGTACCTGGTGCGACTAACGGCAACGTCATCGTTAAACCTGCCGTTAAAGCGTAACGTCTGAGGAGATAGTAATGGAATTGGTAATGAAAGACGCGCAAGGCGCTCTTGAAGTTTCCGAAACTACCTTCGGGCGTGAGTTCAACGAAGCTCTGGTGCATCAGGTTGTAGTAGCCTATGCCGCAGGTGCTCGTCAAGGTACTCGTGCTCAGAAGACCCGTTCCGAAGTGTCTGGCGGCGGCAAGAAGCCGTGGCGTCAAAAGGGCACTGGCCGGGCCCGTGCCGGTACCATCCGCTCTCCTATTTGGCGCGGTGGTGGTGTGACTTTTGCAGCTAAGCCGCAAGATCACAGCCAGAAGGTCAACAAGAAGATGTACCGTGGTGCCATCAAAAGCATCCTCTCTGAGCTGGTACGTCAAGAGCGTCTGATCGTGGTTGAGAAGTTTGGTGTTGAAGCCCCGAAGACCAAAGAACTGATCGCCAAGCTGAAGCAATGGGATCTGACTGATGTTCTGATCGTCACTGCCGAAGTGGACGAGAACCTGTTCCTCGCCTCACGTAACCTGTACAAGGTTGACGTGCGTGACGTGGCTGGTATCGACCCGGTTTCTTTGATCGCGTTCGACAAGGTATTGGTAACTGCCGACGCAGTTAAGCAAATCGAGGAGATGCTGGCATGATCCGTGAAGAGCGTATTCTGAAAGTTCTGAAGGCGCCGCATATCTCTGAAAAAAGCACCATGGTTGCCGAAAAAACCAACACTATCGTGTTCAAGGTTGCCAAGGATGCTACCAAAGCTGAAGTTAAAGCTGCGGTCGAGAAGCTGTTCGAAGTTGAAGTTAAAGATGTTCGCACGTTGCTGGTGAAGGGTAAAACCAAACGCACCGGTAACCGCATGGGCCAGCGTTCCGATTGGAAAAAAGCCTACGTGACCCTGAAAGAAGGTCAGGACATCGACTTCATCGGCGGCGCCGAGTAAGAGAGGAGTAATTCAAAATGGCAATCGTAAAATGTAAGCCTACTTCTCCGGGTCGCCGTCATGTAGTCAAGGTCAGCAACCCGGAACTGTACACAGGCAAGCCGTTCGCCGCCCTGCTGGAGAAAAAGTCCAAGTCAGGTGGTCGTAACAACGCCGGTCGTATTACCACTCGCCATATCGGTGGTGGTCACAAGCAGCACTATCGTCTGGTTGACTTCAAGCGCAACAAAGACGGTATCCCGGCTAAAGTAGAGCGTCTGGAATATGATCCTAACCGCTCCGCTAACATCGCCCTGGTGCTGTATGCAGATGGTGAGCGTCGCTACATCCTGGCACCGAAAGGTGTCCATGCCGGCGATCAACTGCTGTCTGGTGATGCCGCTCCGATCAAGGCCGGTAACTGCCTGCCGATGCGCAACATCCCCGTTGGTAGCACTGTGCACGCCATCGAGATGAAGCCTGGCAAGGGCGCGCAGATCGCACGTTCTGCCGGTACTTCCGCCCAGATCCTGGCGCGTGAAGGCACCTATGTCACCCTGCGTCTGCGCTCCGGCGAAGTACGTAAAGTACTGGCCGAGTGCCGTGCAACTCTGGGTGAAGTAGGTAACGCCGAGCACATGCTGCGTCAGCTGGGTAAAGCCGGTGCTACGCGCTGGCGTGGCGTTCGTCCTACCGTTCGCGGTGTGGCGATGAACCCGGTAGACCACCCGCATGGCGGTGGTGAAGGCCGTACCTCTGGTGGCCGTCACCCGGTTACACCTTGGGGCAAGCCGACCAAGGGTGCCAAAACCCGTAAAAATAAGCGTACCGACCAGTTCGTGGTACGTCACCGTAACAAGTAATAGTTTTTTAGAGGTATCACCATGCCACGTTCTCTCAAGAAAGGTCCGTTTATCGACCTGCACTTGCTGAAGAAGGTAGAGAAAGCGGTGGAAAGCGGGGAAAAGAAACCAATTAAGACTTGGTCCCGTCGTTCAATGATCATTCCGAACATGATCGGTTTGACCATCGCTGTCCATAATGGTCGTCAGCACGTGCCTGTCTTCGTTTCCGAGGAAATGATCGGCCATAAGCTGGGCGAATTTGCACCGACTCGTACTTATCGCGGCCATGTCGCTGATAAGAAGGCCAAGAAGCGTTAAGGGGTAAAAGATGGAAGCTATAGCTAAACACCGCTTTGCTCGCACTTCTGCCCAGAAGGCGCGCCTGGTAGCCGATCAAGTCCGTGGTCTGACCGTAGACAAGGCACTGAATGTCCTGACTTTCAGCCCCAAAAAGGCTGCCGTTCTGGTTAAGAAAGTACTTGAATCTGCCATTGCTAATGCCGAGCACAATGAAGGTGCGGATATCGATGAGCTGACAGTGGCCAAGATCTTCGTTGACGAAGGTCCTACCATGAAGCGTATTCGTCCTCGTGCCAAGGGCCGCGCGGACCGTATCATGAAGCGTACCAGCCACATTACTGTGGTTGTGTCCGACCGCTAAGAGGCTAGGAGATAAGCAATGGGCCAGAAAGTACACCCGAATGGTATTCGCTTAGGTATCACCAAGCCTTTTAATTCGACCTGGTTTGCGAATACCAAGGACTTCGCTGATAACTTGCACAGCGATTTCCAAGTGCGTCAGTACCTGAAGCAGGAACTGAAAAACGCTTCCCTTTCTCGTATCGTGATCGAGCGTCCGGCCAAGAGCATCCGTGTGACTATTCACACCGCTCGTCCCGGCGTTGTCATCGGTAAGAAAGGCGAAGATGTGGAAAAACTGCGCAAGCACGTGGCCAAGCTGGCTGGCGTTCCTGCACAGATCAACATTTCCGAAGTGCGTAAACCTGAGCTGGACGGACAGCTGGTGGCCGATTCTATCGCCTCCCAGCTGGAGCGCCGTGTCATGTTCCGTCGCGCTATGAAGCGTGCGGTACAGAACGCGATGCGTATCGGTTCCAAAGGCATCAAGGTGGAAGTTAGCGGTCGTCTGGGCGGCGCTGAAATCGCGCGTACCGAATGGTACCGCGAAGGTCGTGTGCCTCTGCACACCCTGCGTGCCGATATCGACTATGCAACTTCTGAAGCATCTACCACTTACGGCATCATCGGCGTGAAGGTTTGGATATTCAAGGGTGAAGTTCTGGGCGGCCTGCAAGCCGTAGCTCAAGAACCAGCTCCGTCCAAGCCCAAGCGCAAAGGCCGCGGTAAGTAAGGAGACTCGGATATGTTGCAACCAAAACGTACGAAATTCCGTAAAGTCCACAAAGGCCGCAACCGCGGTGTGGCGACCTCAGGTAACCTGGTTTCTTTCGGTACCTTTGGTCTGAAGGCGACCACTCGTGGACGTATTACTGCTCGTCAGATCGAAGCAGCACGTCGTGCCATGACCCGTCACGTCAAGCGTCAAGGTAAAATCTGGATCCGTATTTTCCCGGATAAGCCGATTACCGAAAAGCCCCTCGAAGTTCGTATGGGTAAAGGTAAAGGTAACGTGGAATACTGGGTTGCCCAGATTCAGCCGGGTCGTGTCCTGTACGAGATGGACGGTGTACCTGAGGCTCTGGCTCGCGAAGCCTTTGCACTGGCTGCTGCCAAGCTGCCGGTTAGGACCACTTTCATAACTCGGACGGTGATGTGATGAAAGCACAAGATCTGCGTGAAAAGAGTGTTGAAGAACTGAACCAGGAACTGCTGGGCCTGCTGCGTGAGCAATTTAACATGCGCATCCAGGCAAGCACCGGCCAACTGGCTCAGACTCACAACATCAAAAATGTACGTCGCGACATCGCGCGTGTTAAGACTGTTTTGAACCAAAAGGCAGGTGCGTAAGATGAGCGATTCTAACGTTCGTACTCTGCAGGGCAGTGTAGTTAGCGACAAGATGGACAAGTCCATCACCGTAGCTATCAGCCGTTTCGTGAAGCACCCGATCTACGGGAAGTACATGAAGCGCACTACCAAGCTGCACGTGCATGACGAAAACAATGAATGTTCTACCGGCGACGTAGTGACCATTCGCGAATGTCGTCCGCTGTCCAAGACCAAGTCCTGGACTCTGGTAAAAATCATTGAGCGCCCGGTTAAAGCCTAACGTTCTCTGATATACTTACCTGGTCAAACGGCCCTGCACGGGGCCGTTTGTTTTTTTATTGTACTCTTTCGGTTTGGCAGTGCTATAATGCCGCGCCTTCAAAGGCAGCCAATATCCCGAAAGGGTTTTAAAGTAGTCACTTTAGCGGAGCACTAACATGATCCAAATGCAAAGTATGCTGGACGTGGCCGACAATTCCGGTGCGCGTAGCGTAATGTGTATTAAGGTCCTGGGTGGTTCGCACCGCCGCTACGCCGGCATCGGCGACATCATCAAGGTTACTGTCAAGGAAGCAATTCCGCGCGGTAAGGTTAAGAAAGGTGATGTAATGAACGCGGTGGTCGTTCGCACTCGGAAAGGCGTTCGTCGTCCGGACGGCTCTGTCATCCGTTTCGACCGCAATGCGGCCGTGATTTTGAATAGCAATCAACAGCCGATCGGAACTCGTATTTTTGGTCCTGTGACGCGTGAACTTCGTAATGAGAAGTTCATGAAGATTGTTTCACTGGCACCTGAAGTACTGTAAGGAGTCAAACGATGGCAGCTAAAATCCGTCGCGATGACGAAGTCATCATTCTTACCGGCAAAGACAAGGGCAAGCGTGGCACCGTCACCAAAGTTCTGGTCAATGAAGGTAAAGTAATCGTTGCAGGTCTCAACCTGAACAAGAAACACCAAAAGCCGGTTCCACAACTGGGCCAGGCTGGCGGTATTATTGAGCAGGAAGCGCCTCTCGATGTATCTAACGTAGCGCTGTTCAACTCTGCCTCTGGCAAGGCTGATCGCGTTGGTTTCCGGTTTGAAGACGGCAAAAAAGTCCGTTTCTTCAAGTCCACCGGCGAACTTGTGAAGTAATTGGAGTTTATACGATGGCGAAACTGCATGGTTACTACAATGAAACTGTAGTAAAAGAACTGTCTAGTCAGTTCGGGTATAAGTCTATCATGCAAGTCCCTCGGATTGAGAAAATCACCCTGAACATGGGTGTGGGTGAAGCTCTGGCTGATAAAAAGATCCTGGATAATGCCGCTGCCGATATGGCTGCCATTTCCGGTCAAAAGCCATTGATCACCAAAGCTCGTAAATCCGTTGCTGGCTTCAAAATCCGTGAAGGCTACCCCATTGGTTGTAAAGTAACTCTGCGCGGCGAGCGTATGTGGGAGTTCCTGGAGCGTTTGATTTGTATCTCTATTCCCCGGATCCGTGACTTCCGTGGCCTGAACGCCAAGTCGTTCGATGGTCGTGGTAATTACTCCATGGGCGTGCGTGAGCAAATCATTTTTCCTGAAATCGATTATGACAAGGTAGATCGTGTGCGCGGTATGGATATTACCATTACCACCACTGCCCAGTCTGACGAAGAAGGTCGTGCTCTGCTGGCTGCCTTTAACTTCCCATTCCGTAAGTAAGGTGTAGGGTTATGGCAAAACAATCAATGAAAGCTCGCGAAGTCAAGCGCGCAAAGCTGGCTGATAAATTTTCGGCCAAGCGTCAGGCACTGAAAGAAATCATCTCTAACGTGAACACTTCTGACGAAGCACGTTGGGATGCGGTGCTGAAACTGCAGCAATTGCCCCGTGACGCAAGTCCCTCTCGTCAGCGTAACCGCTGCAACATCACTGGTCGTCCGCACGGTTTCCTGCGGAAGTTCGGTTTGAGCCGCATCAAGGTGCGCGAACTGATGATGAAGGGTGAAATTCCAGGCCTGAAGAAGGCTTCTTGGTAAGCGAACACGGGAGTAATACACAATGAGCATGCAAGATCCGATCGCGGATATGCTGACCCGCATCCGCAACGGTCAGGCAGCCAACAAAGTTGCTGTCACCATGCCTTCTTCCAAAGTAAAAGTGGCTATCGCCCAGGTACTGAAAGAAGAAGGTTATATTGCTGACTTTAACGTCGTTGGTGAGACCAAAGCCGAACTGGAAGTGACTTTAAAGTACTTCGAAGGCGAAGCTGTAGTCGAACTGATCCAACGCGTCAGCCGCCCCGGTCTGCGCATCTATAAGAAGCGCGACGAACTGCCGAAAGTAATGGCAGGTATGGGTGTAGCTATCGTTTCCACGTCCCAAGGTGTGATGACCGACCGTGCCGCGCGTAAAGCGGGTATGGGCGGTGAAATCATCTGCTACGTTGCATAAGGAGTAGATATGTCTCGCATTGCTAAGGCACCTATCGAAATTCCTGCCGGCGTAGAAGTGACGTTGAACGGTCAGGAAATCACCGTCAAGGGTAGCAAGGGTACTTTGAACCGTACCATCAATGCTGCCGTTGAAATCAGCCAGAATGATAACGTGTTGACGTTTGCCCCGCGTGAAAACGTAGCAAACGCAAATGCCCAGTCCGGCACTGCCCGTTCCCTGGTCAACAACATGGTTATCGGTGTTACCGAAGGCTTCGAACGCAAGCTGCAGCTGGTTGGTGTTGGCTATCGTGCCCAGATTAAAGGCAATGCTATTGCACTGTCTCTGGGTTTCTCTCACCCGGTTGAGCATGCGCTTCCTGAAGGCGTATCAGCTGAATGTCCGACTCAGACCGAGATTGTTCTCAAGTCTGCGGACAAACAGCAGATCGGTCAGGTCGCTGCCAATATTCGTGCGTACCGTAAACCCGAGCCTTACAAAGGCAAAGGTGTTCGCTATTTCGGCGAACAGGTCCGCAGTAAAGAGGCTAAGAAGAAGTAAGGTAACACTATGGACAAAAAAGCAGCTCGTATCCGCCGTGCTACCAAAGCACGTAAAAAGATGCTGGAACTGGGTGCGACTCGCCTGGTGGTTCACCGTACTCCGCGCCACATCTATGCACAGGTTATTGCACCGAACAGCACAGTTGTTCTGGCTTCCGCGTCTACCGTGGAAAAGTCAGTACGTGAGCAGGTGAAGTATACCGGTAACGTCGATGCCGCCACGGTAGTAGGTAAAGCCATCGCTGAGCGCGCTCTTGAAAAAGGCGTAACAGTTGTCGCTTTTGACCGTTCCGGTTTCCAATATCACGGTCGCGTAGCCGCACTGGCTACAGCTGCACGTGAAGCTGGTCTTCAGTTCTAAGGGTGGAGTCGAAAATGGCAAAAATCGAAGCTCAAGCCGGTGAACTGCAAGAAAAGCTCATTGCAGTTAACCGTGTATCAAAAGTTGTAAAAGGTGGTCGTATCTTCTCCTTCACCGCTCTGACGGTTGTAGGTGACGGTAACGGTCGTATTGGTTTCGGTTACGGTAAAGCCCGTGAAGTTCCTGCTGCCATTCAAAAGGCAATGGAACAGGCTCGCCGTAACATGCGTACAGTTGGTCTGAACAACGGCACCTTGTTCCATCCGGTAAAAGGTCGTCACTCTGGTTCAAACGTATTCATGAAGCCTGCTTCTGACGGTACCGGTATCATTGCCGGTGGTGCAATGCGCGCCGTACTGGAAGTTGCCGGTGTACATAACGTACTGGCCAAGACTTACGGTTCCACTAACCCGAACAACGTAGTTCGCGCTACCATCGACGCTCTGACTCAAATGAAGTCACCTGAGCAAGTCGCTGCCAAGCGTGGTCTGCGCGTTGACGAAATACTGGGGTAATGCGCCAATGGCTAACAAGACTGTAAAAGTAACACAGACTCGCAGCTCCATCGGCCGTTTGCCTAAGCATAAGGCAACGTTGCGTGGCCTGGGTCTGCGTCGCATTGGTCACACCGTCGAGCTGGAAGATACAGCTTGTGTACGCGGTATGATCAACCAGGTTTACTACATGGTTAAGGTTGGGGAGTAATCGCATGCGTTTGAATACTCTGTCTCCGGCCGCCGGCTCCAAGCCCAGCGCCAAGCGCGTTGGTCGTGGTATCGGTTCCGGCCTGGGTAAAACCGGTGGCCGCGGCCACAAAGGTCAGAAATCCCGCTCCGGCGGTAAGGTTCGCAACGGTTTTGAAGGCGGTCAGATGCCGTTGAAACAGCGTCTGCCGAAGTTTGGTTTCACTTCCCGTAAAGGTCGTGTCACTGCCGAAATTCGTCTGAGCGAACTGGCTAAAGTTGAAGGCAATGTGGTGGATCTGAACACCCTGAAGCAGGCTGGCTTGGTTACCAAGAATATCCAGTTTGCCAAAGTAGTTCTGTCTGGCACCATTGACCGTCAAGTGACTGTGGTTGGTCTGGGCGTCACCAAAGGTGCACGCGCAGCCATCGAAGCTGCCGGCGGTAAAATCGAGGAATAATAAGTACTATGGCCAAGAAACCAGGATTAGATGCTAAAAGCGCACAGGGTGGGCTGGGTGAACTGAAGAGTCGTTTGCTTTTCGTTCTTATCGCGATCGTTGTATTTCGCGCCGGCTCCTATGTGCCTATTCCTGGAATTGACGCCGCCGTACTTGCCGACTTGTTCCAGCAACAGCAGGGTACCATCATTGAAATGTTCAACATGTTCAGTGGTGGTGCTCTGGAACGAGCGTCCATACTGGCGCTGGGGATAATGCCGTATATTTCTGCGTCCATTATCATCCAGTTGCTGACTGTGGTTCACCCCGCCTTGGCTGAGCTCAAGAAGGAAGGTGAATCTGGCCGTCGAAAGATCAGTCAGTACACCCGGTATGGCACCCTGGTTCTCGGCACCATCCAGGCCATCGGTATTGCCACTGGTTTACCGAATATGATGCCAGGACTCGTGGTTAACGTGGGTCTCGGTTTCTATTTCACAGCAGTGGTGAGTCTGGTCACCGGTACCATGTTTTTGATGTGGTTGGGTGAACAGGTAACCGAACGAGGCATTGGCAATGGTATCTCGTTGATTATCTTCGTGGGTATTGTTGCTGGTCTGCCATCGGCCATTGGTGCCACGGCAGAGCAGGCGCGTCAGGGGGAATTGCACATATTGTTGCTGTTACTGCTGGCCGTGATTGTGTTTGCGGTAACGTACTTCGTGGTATTTGTTGAACGTGGCCAGCGCCGCATTGTGGTGAACTACGCCAAGCGTCAACAAGGTCGCCAAGTATTCGCAGCACAGAGTACACACCTGCCCTTGAAAGTGAACATGGCGGGGGTTATTCCGGCAATTTTCGCATCCAGCATTATCCTGTTCCCGGGTACCGTAGCCTCTTGGTTCGGTCAGGGGGAGGGGTGGTTTGCCAATATTCTGCAAGAGGTCTCTCTGACTCTGCAGCCTGGTCAGCCGCTGTACGTAATGTTGTATGCCGCTGCCATTATCTTTTTCTGTTTCTTCTATACCGCCTTGGTGTTCAACCCGCGCGAGACGGCAGATAACCTGAAGAAGAGTGGTGCTTTCATCCCAGGCATACGTCCGGGTGAGCAGACAGCGCGCTATATCGATAAAGTAATGACTCGCCTGACTCTGGTTGGTGCCCTGTACATTACCTTTATCTGTTTGGTTCCACAGTTTTTGATGACAGCCTGGAACGTCCAGTTCTACTTTGGTGGTACCTCGCTGTTGATTATTGTGGTCGTCATCATGGACTTCATGGCTCAGGTGCAAACCCACATGATGTCCCATCAGTATGGCGATGTCCTGAAAAAAGCGAACCTGAAAGGTTACAACCGTTAAGGTTCGGTTATTTACGGAGTTAAGCAATGAAAGTTCGTGCTTCCGTTAAGGCAATCTGCCGTAACTGCAAAATCGTCAAGCGCCACGGTGTGGTGCGTGTACTTTGCTCAGAGCCTAAGCATAAACAGCGCCAAGGCTAAAAAAGTTACGGTTTGACTTGTAAATTAAAGGCGAGCTGGCTAAAGTAGCCAGCCACCTTTGTTGGGTGTCTGTGTCATTACGTATCCTAGACGGGCTTTGTAATGGCTTTATATTTTTTAATTTGTAGGAGTGCATAGTGGCCCGTATCGCTGGCATTAACATTCCTGACCATAAACATGCAGTTATTGCGTTAACTGCGATTTATGGCGTCGGCCGTACCCGCTCTAAAGCCATTTGTGCTGCAGCCGGTATCGCTGAGGATGTGAAAATCAAAGAATTGGATGAAGCTCAGGTAGAAACCCTGCGTGAGCAAGTGGCGAAATTCACCGTAGAAGGTGACCTGCGCCGCGAGATCTCCATGAACATCAAGCGTCTGATGGACCTGGGTTGTTACCGAGGTCTGCGTCATCGCCGCAGCCTACCCCTTCGTGGTCAGCGCACCAAGACTAATGCGCGTACGCGCAAAGGTCCTCGTAAACCGATCAAGAAATAACGGGAAGGTAGATCATGGCTAAAACTCCGGCTCGTAGTGCGCGCAAGCGCGTTAAAAAGCAGGTGAGCGACGGCATTGCCCACGTTCATGCATCTTTCAACAACACCATAGTAACTATTACTGATCGTCAGGGTAATGCTCTTTCCTGGGCTACTGCTGGTGGTTCAGGTTTCCGTGGTTCACGCAAGTCCACCCCGTTCGCTGCTCAGGTAGCTGCAGAGCGTGCCGGTGAGATTGCCAAAGAATACGGCGTTAAGAACCTGGAAGTAATGGTGAAAGGTCCGGGTCCGGGCCGTGAGTCATCCATTCGGGCGTTGAATGCTGCGGGTTTCCGCATCACCAACATCACCGATGTGACTCCCATCCCGCACAACGGTTGTCGTCCTCCGAAGAAGCGTCGCGTATAACACTTCTTGTAGGATAGTTGGAGAAAGAACATGGCAAGATATCTGGGTCCCAAGCTCAAACTGAGCCGTCGCGAGGGCACTGACCTCTTCCTGAAGTCAGGCGTTCGCGCGATAGATTCAAAATGTAAAATTGATACTGCACCTGGTCAGCATGGCGCTCGTAAAGCCCGTCTGTCCGACTACGGTGTACAGCTGCGTGAAAAGCAGAAAGTTCGTCGTATCTACGGCGTGCTGGAAAAGCAATTCCGCAACTACTATAAAGAAGCTGCTCGCCTGAAAGGCAATACCGGTGCGAACCTGTTGCAGCTGCTGGAAGGTCGTCTGGACAACGTTATTTACCGCATGGGTTTCGGTGCCACTCGCGCCGAGTCTCGTCAGCTGGTCAGCCATAAAGCTATCCTGGTGAACGGTAAAGTTGTCAACATTCCTTCCTTCCAAGTTTCTCCCGAGGATGTTATCAGCATTCGCGAGAAGGCCAAGAAGCAAGCCCGGATCAAAGCCGCTCTTGAGGTTTCCGGTCAACGTGAAAAGCCGACTTGGGTAGAAGTTGACGCTACCAACATGCAAGGCGTTTACAAGCGTCTGCCTGAGCGTAGCGACCTGTCTGCCGAAATTAACGAACAGCTGATCGTCGAGCTTTACTCCAAGTAAAGCTAGCTTCTATAGAGAGGACACAATGCAGGGTTCTGTAACAGATTTTCTTAAGCCGCGTCTGGTTGATATCGAACAGATCAGCCCGACTCATGCCAAAGTGACTCTCGAGCCGCTGGAGCGTGGCTTTGGTCATACATTGGGTAATACGCTACGTCGTATTCTGCTTTCTTCCATGCCCGGTTGTGCGATCACCGAAGTCGAATTAGACGGTGTATTGCATGAATACAGCAGCAAGGAAGGTATTCAGGAAGATATCCTGGAGATCTTGCTTAATCTGAAAGAGATTGCTGTCAAGCTGGAAGGCAAGGACGAAGTCACCCTGTCGCTGACCAAAACTGGTGCAGGTCCCGTAACGGCAGGCGACATCACCCATGGTGATGACGTTGAGATCGTTAACCCAGAGCACATCATCTGTCATCTGACAGGGAATGATGCCGAAATCAGCATGCGTCTGAAAGTACAGCGCGGTCGGGGTTATGTTCCTGCCTCTGCCCGTGCTCATACCGAAGACGACGAGCGTCCTATTGGTCGTTTGTTGCTGGATGCGGCATACAGCCCCGTGGTTCGTATCGCCTACAATGTTGAGGCGGCCCGTGTTGAGCAGCGTACCGATTTGGATAAGCTGGTTATCGACATGGAAACCAACGGCACCTTGGATCCCGAAGAAGCCATTCGTCGTGCAGCCACTATCATGGCTGAACAACTGGAAGCCTTCGTCGACCTGCGTGACGTGAGCGAACCGGAAGAGAAAGAAGACAAGCCTGAGTTCGATCCTATCCTGCTGCGTCCTGTCGACGATCTGGAACTGACAGTTCGTTCTGCGAACTGTCTGAAGGCTGAAGCGATCCACTACATTGGTGATCTGGTACAGCGTACCGAGGTGGAGTTGTTGAAGACTCCCAACCTGGGTAAAAAATCTCTTACCGAGATTAAAGACGTGTTGGCGTCTCGTGGTTTGTCTCTGGGCATGCGCCTTGAGAACTGGCCGCCTGCCAGCATCGCTGATGAATAAACCGGGTCACGGGTTTTACAGATTTAGTTAGGAAGGATTAGGTCATGCGCCATCGTAAGAGTGGTCGTCAACTTAACCGGAACAGCAGCCACCGTCAGGCAATGTTCCGCAACATGGCTAGCTCCTTGGTTCGTCATGCAGTTATCAAGACGACTCTGCCCAAGGCAAAAGAGCTGCGTCGAGTGGTTGAGCCTCTGATCACATTGGCTAAAAGCGACACAGTCGCCAACCGTCGTTTGGCATTTGCCCGTACTCGCGACAGCGAAGTAGTTGGCATCTTGTTCAACGAACTGGGACCTCGCTACCAGGAGCGTCCGGGTGGTTACACCCGCATCCTGAAGTGTGGATTCCGTGCTGGCGATAACGCGCCTATGGCTTATATTGAGCTGGTAGGTCGTGATATCGAAGCAACAGAAGCAGCCGTTTCTGAAGAATAAAAACAAAAGCCGGGTTCGCCCGGCTTTTTCTTTATCTAACCGCAACAAAACCGGTCCTAAGTCATCAGCTGTCAGAAAAGTATCGCACTACAACTCCTGCCAAATTCAGAATAAACATCATCAATACCATAGCTGTCAGAAAGGCAGCGCTCTTTGCCGTCCAGCTGGACGCACTTATCTATAGTCATATCTAAATTGAGCTCCTGATCCTAGCCAGGAAGAAGACGGCCAGATAACACACCGTTTTGCATAGTATTCGTGCCCGATATTAATTTACCGTTAACCTAACAGCTTAAAGATGACGCTTACCGCTGTATCTTGTTGGTAAACCTGTGTGTAACCTGTGCTTATGCTGGGTATTTAAGCAATTGATCGCCAAAGGCCTGTTTTTATCAAAAAAGCCCTTGCGCAAAATCGGCCGCTCCCTAT